>NZ_FODY01000009.1:0-45510 GCF_900110485.1 Propionispora vibrioides
CATAGCAAAGGGCGGCTTCCCGACAGCGTCGTTGTACTTCTCCGACGGTGGATCTTGCGCAGCCAACGCTTGCTGCTATTTCGCGCTGACGGTGACCTTTTTCAGTTAGTCGAAGGATTTCTAGTATTCTCACTGGTTCCTCACACCTCATAAATTTCTCCCCTAGCAATGGTCTTTTAGACCATTGTAGAGGGTTTCTTCACGAGGTGGCACCAGTTATTTGGCCGAATGTGCTCGGATTGGTTGGCCGAATAGCTCCGGATTCACTGGCCGAATGTGGCCGGAATCGTTGGTCGAATCACACCGGAATATGCACTAAAACAGGGGTAATTGATTAAAAAAGGAGTTTTATCATGGCCGTAAGTTTAATGGGAAATAATCGACGTTTGACTGCATCAAGTGATAATAGGAATGTTTTAGTCACTATTGACGACCGCTTAATTCGCCCAAATGGACGGGCCTCATATTCAATTGATCATTTTCAGCAAAATATTGTTCAGATGAATATTAATCTATTTAGCTTAGTCTATTTAATAGGAACAGTACAAGTTAGGCGGCTAAGCCCATCAAACAGAGATAAGTTCTACGATTTTGAATATATACTTAGTTATTTAAAAAGGGACCCAGAATTAAAGGTAGAGATTTCATTGATCCGAACCGAGCGGGGAAGTGAGGTATTAAGACAGGCATCTGAAGACTTAGGGGTTGGCCTTGCGGCCATAGTTGCAGATCAGCTTTATGGAATAAGGCTTAACACTTTACGAAGAATTCTTACTTCAGGCTTAAGGCCAGATTTTACTTGTTTTACACATAACAATGAAGAATTAGTGATTGAATCTAAGGGAACCTGTACCCATATTGATGAGGCAACTATACAACACGCCCAAGAGCAAAAAGGAACAGCAAATTGCAACATCTCCATAGTATCAATTTCGAGATTTCAAGAAAATACAATCTCTGAGGTTGAGTTCCTTGATCCACCAACAAACGATGCGTGTGATAATTTAGAGACGAGGATACGTATAGCCATGGCAGAGCACTATGCGTCTGTATTTTCTCTTATTGGACAAGCAGAGTTAAGTCGTTACTTTTTGCATATGAAAAATAGACTATTATATGATACTCAGTTTCCTGAATTTGAGGAAAAGACGTACCTTTTTACAAAGATAAAAAATCGTTATACTAAGCTCAATATACAAAACAAAATATACTACGGACGAATTGAGCAAATCGATAAGGAACTGCATAGATTCTCCGGTATTGATGAACGATTATTAACTATAAACGAGTTCTGGTCCTTTGAAGAATATAGAGAGGATACTGAGTTTGTCGAAGATAATAACACATACTATATTTTCAGGGATGGCTTGTGCATTATAGACATAAAGAATTTACGCCCTTTTAAGAAGAAAGTAAAAGGGAGAATAAAAAATATACAGGAAAGTACAAAAATCACCGATGTTGACCATATGAATATAATTAACTTTGAAAACTATATAAAATATGTATTTAGTATAAATGGGTGGGACGTTGAGCATGGCAATGAGAACTTTGATTTGGGTTGGGATCTAATAGTAAAAAAGGCAGATAAAAAATACGGGGTAGAACTTAAGCTAGCTTCAAAGCCCCAAAGGGAATTCTCATTTGATGCTGTGATAAAACCAAGAAAGGGAACATTTAACAAATTAATTCTAATTACAAACCGAGAATTAAAAAATTATGTGAAATTCCGTAATATTGATAATATAGTAATAATCGATCGGCCAATACTAAGACAAATTATTGAGGACTCTACTTATTTAAGTAGAATCATCTAGTAAAAGTAATATCTAGTTAGTCAACGTTTGAGCTTTGGCATTGAGTATATACTTTTATAAATAATTATTTTTATTGGTAAAGCCTTCTATCTAAAGTAAAGGTTACAAAATATGAACAGAAAGCTACATATTCATTTTAATTTTTCAGAAAAATATTGAGAATGGTTAAGGGGGAGGTGCAACTATGAGCAATAATAATTATTTGCGTGAAGAAGAACAATTTAAAGAAATTCTTAATAATGAAGAAATAAGCAAAATAAAAGATCCAGAGCTTAGAAATATTCGATCAAAATATTGGGGTTTAAGGCATCAAGCCTTTTTAAATGAACACAAAATACCAGACAGAATGCTCGGGACGGAACTTGATAAAATCAAAGCAGAAGAGATGAAAGAGCTTAATGAATATAGACAACGTAATAATAAAAATTAAAAATATCTTTTAACACTTAATATAGGATTTAGGGGTTTCTCCTAGGTGCTTTGACCTTCAAACCACAATGCATATAGGTGAATCTAAACATTAGGTGTTTTCTTTTCAACCATTATGTTAACTCGATGCACGTGGAGTGTGTAGCAAGGAATTAAATATTTCAGAAGCTTCACAAAGGTGGATTTGCAAGGTACTGATCACCATGTCGAACTTTTGTCCAATACGAACGAGTAATCGATTTGACGTGAGAGGGAATGCATTATTCGAATTTTTGGTTTGAATTTTAATAAATTTGGTTAAAAAGAGATAAGATCAACCCTTCATAAAGGTTGATCTTATCTCTTTTTTAGTATTTCTGAAAGTTATTTATTCCTTTTCGGATTATTACTTAACCCAGCTAAATAATCCAACGAAACACCATAATACTCTGCTAATGCAGTAGCGACATCAAAAGAAGGGACTCGTTCACCCTTTTCCCAATAGCTTACTGTTTGTTTGGTAACTTTAAATTTTGTTCCTGCTTGTTCAAGCGTCAAGTTGTTTGATAGCCGAAGACTTTTTAGCCTTTGCCCTAAAATTTCTCGTGAAAGCATAAAAATACTCCTTGACAGTCAACTGGATGTTGACTAAAATAGAAACTGTAAGTCAACTGTGAGTTGACAGAGCTAATTATTAAAAGGAGGTGATGCCAATCAAACCCGCAATCCCAAAACATGAAAGCGAGGTGAGCAAACACACAAAGCAGTATCATCAGCCGGCAAGCAGGATACTGCCTGGTTCGTTGTGCCCAAAAGGAGGCACAAAAGTACAAAAACACATTCTCATTATAACCTACCTACCAAATTTCGTAAACTATTCTGTCATATTCTCTCAGCATGCTTTGCACTTGTTCGTTCGTAAATCCATTCCTGATATAAAGGAGGAATTTCCATGGATTTTTTAGTAGCCACCGGCGAGAGCTTTATCAAGCTCATCAACACCGGTGGAGAAACACTAGTCGGCATGATCACCGGTATTTTACCGGCGGCGTTAATTGCCCTAACCATTATGAACACCATCATTGCCTTAGTTGGCCAGGACCGGATTGAGGGACTGGCCCAGCGGCTGGCCGGGAAACGGATTCTGGTCCGTTATTTATTCCTGCCGTACCTGTCGGCGTTTTTCTTTTCCAATCCCACCGCCTTTCTGATGGGGCGGTTTCTGCCGGAGCGATATAAGCCCGGTTACTATGAGGCGGTGAACTGCAGTACCATGGCGCCGCTGATGTGCTTCTTTCCCCATGTCAATCCGGCGGAACTCTACGCCTGGCTGGGTGTGGCCGACGGGGTAATGAAGCTGGGCTTACCCATCGGGCCATTGGCTGTCAGCGTCTTTTTCCTGGCCATGTTTACAACGACTTTGAAAGCCTTTGTCGTGGAAAAGATCGCCCATGCTTTAGCTAGGAAGAAGGGCCTCGACTGGGACAAGCTGGAGGCCCGGAAGTTAGGTGGGGCAATTGAGGAACCTTTGCTGTAAAGGGAACATAAAACAATAGAGGGGGTTCAAACTGTGAATCAACCAATTGTAGCTATTTCTCCCGGCCCGCGGGGCTGGGGTGTACCCCTGGAAGTTCAGCTGCAGGACAAGCGCCGCAAGATTGTCTGCATTACCGGCGGCGGGATTCATCCGGTCGCCCAGCGGATTGCCGAACTGTCCGGTGGGGAGGCGGTGGATGGGTTTAGCACCATTGTACCGGACGCTGAGACCGCCTGCGTGGTGGTCAACTGCGGCGGTACGTTGCGCTTAGGGATTTTCCCGAAGAAAGGCCTGAAAACGGTGAATATCAATCCGGTCAGCCCGTCGGGACCGTTTGCTGCCTATATTAAGCCCGGTATCTATGTATCGGCGGTCGGACTGGACCAGATACAAATCAAGAAGGAGGAAACCCCATGAGCCAGAACTTCATTTTATCTCTCTCGTCCGTGATTGGCCGGGTGGTCAGCACCTTCGTCCAGGCCGGACGGGAATCGGTGAAACTCATGCTTAGTACGGTACTACCATTCATGGTCTTCGTTAGCGCTATTGTCGGCATCATCATGGGCAGCGGTCTCGGCCAACGCATTGCCGACGGACTGGCCGCCTTGGCCGGAAATCCCTGGGGACTGTTAGCCTTGGGCATGGTATCGGCCATTCCGGTTCTGTCGCCGATCTTAGGACCGGGAGCGGTCATTCCGCAGACTATCGGTGTCTTAGTGGGCACCTTGATCGCCAGCGGCAAGATTCCGCCGCATCTGGCGCTACCGGCACTGTTTGCCATTCACCAGCCGGTGGGAGCCGACTTTATTCCCGTAGGCTTAAGCTTAACCGAGGCGGAACCGGAGACCGCCGAAGTCGGTGTCCCGGCAGTGCTCTATGCCAAGTTTTTGGTGGCGCCAATTGAAGTAGGGGCCGCTTTAGCGGTTAGCTTCTTTATCTATCAGTAGGAGGGAAGAGGATGGATATCTATCGTACTGTGATTGGGTCTATTGGTCCTTACGCTTTGGACTTTCTCGAAACCGACGTACTGATTACCTTTTACCCCCAGGCTCCGGATGGGTTAAAGGACTACTGCCTGATTCTGACTCCAGCGGACTTAGCAGCCGACATTCAAATAGGGGATTATCTGGTATTGGGTGAGAAGCGGTATTTCATTACCGCCGTAGGTCCTGTCGCCAGTGAAAACCTGCGCAATCTGGGGCATATCTCGCTGCGCTTTGACGGGGCCATTACCACTCCCTGGGCTGGGAGCATCCATCTGGCGGGTGGCAAACCTAGGGCAGCGAATGTAGGCGAGACATTGGCTATTGAGCGGGAAGCGTAGGGGAGGGCAGCGGCATGAACAGCCTAAGCCTGGAAGCCCTGCTGGTCTATCTCTTTATCCTCATCCTGTTGCAAGGACTGCTTGGTATCTACCAACTGAAAAAGATCACCCGGACGCTGGGGCGTCTGCAGAGAATGGGTATTTGTGGCTGTGGCAGTGCCCGGCACTGGACGGGGTGGCGGGTATACTATCTCATCCTGGCCGACTCCACCGGACGTATCCGCAGTGCCTACCGCCTAAAGGGTATCAGTCTCGGTACCGCTTTTATACCGGATAAGAAGTTTACCTTTAGTGAAATTTCCGAACTGCTGGCCGACTATGGACAGCGGAAAAAATTAACCCTCCAAGAGACCGCCCAGCTTCGCGCCGCCGAAGAGGTTCATCGGAAGCTGGCAGCGCTGCCAGTCGCTAGGGCGATCTAACATCAGAATAAAGGAGACAACGATAAATATCATGAACCAGGAGAAATATCCGGTCACCTATGGCCGGAATCTGTTAACCACCTTAACTGATAGTAAAGAAAACTGGCTGATTGTCACTGATCCGGTTATCTGGGAAAAGCTGAAAGGGCAGGTTAAGCAAGATGCGATTCAGCTCTATTTCGTCACTACTATGGAGAAAAAGGTCATGGACGAAGAAGTCAAAACCTTATCGGGTTTTACGCAGGTGCTGGGCCTGGGCGGCGGCATGGCTGCCGACGCGGCCAAACTGTGGGCCACGGCTCATCAGGTGCCCTTATATCAGATGCCGACCGCCTTATCGGTTAACGCCTTTCTTTGCTACAAGACGGCGGTCCGCTATGACCATGTAGTTAAATATGAAGGCGATATTCTGCCGAAAGAGATATTGATTGATTTCGATATCCTGGAGCAGGCGCCCCGCCATTTAAACCTGTCCGGTGTTGGCGATCTGTTGAGCTGCCTGACGGCCAGCTACGACTGGAAGATCAATGCCCTGATTACCAAATCCCATGCCTTTGATCAGCGGATCTATGACGAGACACAAGACATGCTGGCCTTGTTAGCCGAGTATATGGGCGATATTGTGAAGAACAAAGAACCGGGCCTGCGCTATATCGTCCGGGCCTATAAAGGCATCGCCGAACACAGCTACCGGATGCGGCATACCATGTGGGAAGACGGTTCGGAGCACAATGTCTTTATGAACCTGGAACGGATCACCGGCAAACAGTTCCTGCATGGACAGTGCGTTTGTCTGGGCGTCTACTTTATGTCGGCTTTTCAGGATAACCAGCATGAGCGGGCGGTGTCGCTGATTCAGCGGTCGGAAATTGATATTAGGCCCCAGGCGCTGCAGGTGACGATCGACGATATCCGGCAGGCTCTACTCACGTTGAACGAGTTTGTCCGGGCGCAGAATATTCGCTATTCGATCTGCAATGCCAAAGAGGTTACCGCGGAGTGGGTAGAGGAGATCTTAGCGAAATATCAGCGGGATTTTCGGATAAGTTAGGCTATTAAATTACAAGATCATTAACCAATACATCACCGGGCAGGCGTCTGCCTGCCCGGTATAAGGAGGGACTACCGTTAGTGAAGATCATCGTAACCGATTCGTATGAAGCATCCTGCCGGGAAGCGGCTAATCAACTGCTGAGCGTTGTTAAAGACAATCCGCAAGCTTGTTTGGGTTTAGCGACCGGCGGGACGGCGCAAGGAGTGTATCCGTATTTGGTGGAGGCGTATAAGCAGCAGGTGGTGAGCTTTAAAGAAATCCGGACGGTTAACCTGGATGAATATATCGGTTTAAAGCCGGATCATCCGCAGAGCTACCGCCATTACATGGATACATATTTATTTGATCATATTGATATCAATCCACTAAACACTTATATCCCTTCCGGCAGCCAATTGCTGCAGCCGGAGATCACCAACTTTAGCCGTATCCTGGAGATCTGGCCCAGAGATGTGCAGCTATTAGGTGTCGGGGTGAATGGACATATTGGGTTTAACGAGCCGGGGGAAGTGCTGCAGGCCGGGGTGCATGTGGCTACGCTGGATGCGGCTACCATACAGGCCAATGCCCGATTCTTTGCCAGCGAAGACGAGGTGCCGAGGACGGCCATTACCATGGGGGTTGGCGATATCCTGCAGGTCGGCAAGATTGTATTGCTGGCCACCGGCAGCCAGAAGGCCGCTGTGTTGCAGAAGCTGCTAACCGGGGATGATGTCACTACGCAAGTTCCCTGCACGCTCTTAAAGCTGCACCGGGATGTGACGGTGATCCTGGATAAGGAGCTGGCCTGGCAGGTAGGGGTAAGTAGCTGATTAGTTGATTAACCAAGGAAAACGGAGCTTTGGCAAGTCTCTTGTCTTATGAAAAGTATGACTAAGCAGCAAGAAAGAGACGGCGTGTGGTCTGAGATAGAAAAGACCGCACGCCGTCTCTTTCCTGCAGGAGGTAACCCATTTGCGAAAGAATCTTGACAGTATTTTGTCTCCGCGTGTTTCAAATCCGGTAAAGAAAAAGTCTCGAGTTTAGGGCTCGAGACTTTAGCATCTATTTTACTTTTAATCCGACAATCAGTTCATTGCTGGAGTGTTTTTCGGCAACGGCTGCTGTCTGTTCAATACCGGCTATAATGGTTTGCATGGAAGATTCAATATTTCCCAGAATCGAATTGATTTTCTTAGTTGCTTCCACACTGTCCTCAGCTAATTTTCGCACTTCCTGCGCCACCACTGCGAAGCCCCGGCCTTGTTCGCCGGCACGGGCTGCCTCAATAGCCGCATTCAAGCCTAGCAGGTTGGTCTGTTGGGATACCTTATTGATGAAACCAATAACTTCATGGGTATTGTTAATATGCTTTTTAGCCTCGTTAACGGAATTGGACAATACCTCTACCTTGGAATTAAGTTCTTCATGCATTAGTGCCTGAGATTTCACTAAATGATACAGCATCTTGGTGACAAAATCATCAACAACCTTTACATCTTCCTGTTTATTCTCTTCGATCAACCGGTTTACTTCTTCGTTGCCGGTAATGTTGAGAACAGCATCAATGGCCGATGATTTCAATGCATCTCTCACGTCGTTAAACGTTCGAATCCCCATTTGTTTGGCTAACTGGATTGCCACCGCATCGGTTTTGACATCTACAACTCCTACAATATCCACCTCAGGAACCTTCCGGCAAAGCTCCAGAATCCCGGCGCCACCTCTGCCTCCGCCAACTAACAGAACGTTCATCAAGTATTGCTCCCTTCACTACTAAACTTGCTATTTCCATATTACAATGCCAGAATATACAGACTTCTTTTTTCATAATTATACTACATAAAAATCCCTTCTGCCTATAGGAACAAGTGATATTTAACGAATCCATAAGAATAGATGTGAAAAAAATAAGTTATTGAAAAGAAGTACCAGCCGTTATGGACGGCCGGTACTTCTTTTTTGAGTCATTCTTGATGTAATAAGTAACCATTCTCTGGAGTTAAGGGCAATATCATACAAGAATGCGTTTGCGGCTTGTGATACACTAAGCATCAGAAAATGAATATTGTAGTGACGTTAGCCGGTTTATTTATTGGAGAGAGCACAGGCTTTACAAAAGGAGAGGAGCTGGAAAGTATGAGTGATGCTAATGTGAAGTGTGTCATGATTATAGATTCGGAATTACCCATAGGCATGGTGGCAAATACCGCAGCCATCTTAGGGATTACGTTGGGAAAGCACATCCCTGAACAGGTAGGGGCAGATGTGGTGGATGCTTCCGGCCAAGCTCACTTGGGTATTATTACGGTCCCGGTTACCATGCTGCGCGGTGATAAGACGATCCTGAGAGAGTGCAGGGAGCGTTTGTATGGTCCGGAATTTAGCGACTTGGTTGTTGTCGATTTCTCGGATGTTGCCCAAGGGTGCAATGTCTACAGTGAATATGTTGCGAAAGCAGCAACTGTATCTGAGTCGAACCATACTTATCTGGGGATTGCCTTGTATGGAGACAAGAAGAAGGTCAATAAGCTTACCGGATTTATGCCGCTGCTAAGGTGATGAATAGTATCCAAGCTGTTCAGGGGGCGGTTTTTAACTGTTTTAACAGGCTCGCCATATTTTTACCCAAAGTTTGAAATGTTTGTATACCTTCTTCATCCTTTTGGACATCGCCCGGCTTAAGAGACGACGTCATGCCTCTGTGTATTTGCCTGGGCTAGTAAATCATGGGTCACAAGGTTGACAGAATAGTAGAAAAGCCGTTATCCATTGTCATTTGTTTGTCAGCGATAGCCCACCGGGCAAGATAGTCGATATTTGTATGGTGTTGTATGGTAATACATTTTGAAATATTTTATATAAGAACTTATGGAATGAAATCCTACATTTAAAGCAATATCCGTTACCGACATATCTGTCGTAGTAAGTAATGAGGTACTCACATGAAGGCGGTATTTTAGCAGATATTGATAGGGAGATTCATGGACGAATTTTTGAAAGCAGCGGATACATTCTGTTTTACTGATATGGGCGGCAGCGGCAATATCCTGTATGGATAGTGGCCGACAATAATTAGTATGTATTATTGAGATTAAAGTTCGTATCCGTTCGTAATTTTTTGAAGGTGTCACTTTCTCCATGGCGGGAAGAAGAGAGATGAATTCAAGCCAGATTATGGATAATTGGATAGAAAGACGATATTCGTAATGTGTATATTTGTTAACTTGAAAGTATAGGTTGTCTAATAAATTTAGATGATGAAGGACAGCATGGTGTGTTGGGTCATTTGAACGCAGCAAATAATGTGTAAAGGTAGGATTATTGATGATGGTTTCCACATCATCCTGTTCCATAATGCTGCCGGAAAAGAAAGATAACATTCGCGCTGGAATGATGTAACTGTGATAATGGCAATTTTCTTTTTCTGTGATGTGATGCAGTACGGTACGATTAATAAATATACAGTCATTTTCCTGTAGATCAAATTCTTCATCATATATTTTAACATGGACAATTCCTTTTAAAATATAGACGAATTGTATCTCATCATGCCAATGTAATACTTGAAATCCTTCGTTGAAGGGAGTGCAGGTGCGGTGGTTTACGTTTAAAACCAAGAGTGGGAATTTTGTTGTGTGATAAGGATTATGAGAATAGATGGGTGATTCTGCGGACATTCGATGCCTTCCCTTTAATGGTTCTTTTTTTATATATTTTAGGCTAAATACAATTATTTTTCAATAATATTTGGCTATATAATTATAATTGAAAAAACCAAGGGATGGATAAAACAATGATAATTGATGAAAATGAAATTGAGAAACTAGCGATGGAAAAGTTTCATAAAGGAGACAGCAAAGAAGGACGGCGGATTCAAGAGGAATTTGTATCCGCATTTCGTGAGGAATTCAAATGGAAGGATCATTGCCCGTGCCAAAAGGCGTGCAGATATCATGGAAACTGCAAAGAGTGTGTCGCTATTCATAGAGCCCATCAGGAGCATGTACCAAACTGCATGAGGATTATGATAAACAAAAAAATCAGAGCTTTATCTGAATTAACGGAACATACAATAGCGGATGAAATAGTTCCACCCAAAGAGGTTTTAAGGAAAGAGTATAAAGCAGGATGCGGCATGAATTTTTCTAAGCAGGATTAAAGTATTGTGTCCTACCGCTTGTAAATGTAATAGTCCCTGGATATTCAGGAGCATTGTTTTGAATTTCTCATGGTACCTAAGAATCTTTAGAATCTTTCTGCCGGTCCACATATAGTTCTCCTTCCGGGGTCAGCATGGCCACAGTCACATCGGCCATATTCGTAATTCCTTTATTATTTAACTGAGCGGTTAGCTCTTCCCGCGTTAAGCCGCTTTGGGCCAAACCTTGCTCGATGATTTTTCCGTCGATGATAATTTCTTTGGCAGCTAAATGGCTTGCCGGAGTTGTAGTTTGCTTGAATGCATTGAAGTCTTTGGCCGCCGGAGGTTCATATTCTGTTTTCTTTAATACACTAAGCTCTCCGTCTGGTTCAATCAAAGCTACTTCTACCTGGTCCGGATCAAAGATTCCCTGTTCACGCAGCATTTCCAGAAGGTCATTGACGTTGTAATAGCGTTTTTTCAGATTCGCATCCAGAATTTTTCCTTTGTGCATGATCATAAGCGGTTCGGCCTCGATTAATTTCCGGGCGGCAACAAATTTCAGGGATATCATCTCGATGAGCAGTAGCCATATGGTTGCCGTAACCAAAGAAACCAGACCTTGCAGCATGCCGAATTCTGTCTCGGTAATAACGGCACTGCCGATATTGCCGATAATCAGGCCAATGACAAAATCATAAAAAGTCAGCTCCGATAGCGTCCGGCGGCCCAGTATTCTGGCGATAAGGAGCAGGGCGCCTAATATTAGCAAAGTACGAATGATTAAATCCAGTCCATCTAGCATCTGGTAGCCCTCCTGGAAAGTCACTGAATTATGAGTTGTTCCTGTTTTGTTTTCTTAGTATACTCTTTAATTTGGAAACTATAGATGGTAAGCGATAAGCAGCCCAAGAGGGAGCATATGAATAAGTATATATGGCTGCAGGTATATGCCGGAGCTAAGCTGGATGCTGCAAACTATTTATCGTTAAGCGGTTGCACTGCCGCCATAAGTGGCATATAATACTATATATATTCCAATATGGGAATATAGTAATATACGTAAGACAAGATGGTGATGTATATGAAGCATGTAGATGTTCTTAAAGCCCTGGCCGATGAGAACCGGCTGGCCATACTATGTTTTCTCCAAAGCGGTCAAAAGTGTGTTTGTGAAGTTGAGCAGGTACTAGCCATCTCCCAGTCGGCTACGTCCAAGCACCTGGCGCGGCTGCGGCTGGCGGGCCTGATTGAGGCGGAGAAAAAAGCGCAGTGGGTGCACTACCGGATCTCGCCGTCCCTTTTTGTGGAATACCCCTTTGTCAAAGAACTTCTCGCTGAGGTAAGCCCGAACTATGCTTTTGATATGAGCAACCTCAAAAAAATGAATTGTGATCAATAACGGAGGAAAGGGGCCAATGATGTGAAACGAGTGGCTTTTATCTGTGTTCATAACTCCTGCCGGTCACAGATGGCGGAAGCCTTTGGCCGGATATTGGGTTTAGGGGTTATGGAAGCCTATTCGGCAGGTACTGAGACACGCCCGGCAATTAATCAGGATGCCGTTCGGATCATGAAGGAAATCGGTGTGGATATGGAGCTTTTGCAGAAGCCCAAACTGCTGGAGGACATTCCGGCTGTCGATATTGTCGTTACCATGGGCTGCAATGTGAGCTGTCCGCTGCTGCCGTGCCAACACCGCGAAGACTGGGGTTTAGACGACCCTTCCGGCAAGAGCGACGAGGAATTCAGAGTAGTTCGCAACTTGATTCAAGCTAAGATGAAAGATCTGCTCCGGCGGCTTGAGTCTGGCGCAGTATAAAAAATCATAGGGAGTGTATGGGGATGAAATCAATCATAATTTATGATCCGGCCATGTGCTGTTCGACCGGCGTCTGCGGACCCAGTGTCGATACCGAGCTGTTGCGGGTAGCCACAGTCATTGAAAATCTGAAGGCAAGCGGCGCCGATATCAAACGGTTCAATCTCTCGGCGCAGCCAGAAGAGTTTGTAAAACATCCGGTGATCAGCCAATATCTGAAAGATAACGGCCCGGAGATTTTACCGGTAACGTTGGTCGACGGTCAGGTCGTTAAAACCAAGGTGTATCCAACGAATGAGGAATTTAGCCAGTGGACGGGTCTGGACATTCAAACTAAGACAAAAGAAGGTGGCTGCTGCTGTGACGGTGGATGCTGTTAGTACGGGAAAAACCGGCTTGGCGATGCAGGGGTACCACCCATCCCGCTTAGAGTTGACAAAATATTTCTTTTTCACCGGCAAAGGCGGTGTAGGGAAAACGTCTGCTGCCTGCGCCACGGCGGTGAATCTGGCCGATAGCGGCAAACAGGTCATGCTGATCAGCACCGATCCGGCCTCCAATCTGCAGGATGTTTTCGGCGTGGAGCTTGATAATAAAGGAACGAACATTCCGGAAGTGCCCAATCTGACGGTAGTGAATTTAGATCCCGTGCAGGCGGCTCAGGAATACAAGGAAAAGGTCATTGGGCCGTATAAGGGGATACTGCCGGATGCGGTCATCGCCAATATGGAGGAACAACTATCCGGTTCCTGTACGGTGGAAATTGCCGCATTTAATGAGTTTTCGCATTTTTTAACAGATACAACTATCAAAGACCGGTATGAGCACATTATTTTTGATACGGCACCGACCGGTCATACGCTTAGAATGCTGCAGTTGCCGTCGGCCTGGAGCAACTTTATCAGCGAGAATACGCACGGTGCTTCCTGTTTGGGCCAATTGTCCGGTTTGGAAAGTAACAAGGACATGTATAAACATGCCGTAACAACCCTGGCCAATCCGGAACTTACTACCGTTATGTTAGTTTCCAAGCCGGAAAAGACTCCTTTGCTGGAGGCTAAACGGGCAGCGGAGGAACTTAAGGAGCTGGGTGTAGCAAATCAAAGCCTGATTTTGAACGGCGTGCTGGAATTGGATACTACGACCGATGAAACGGCGTTGCAGCTCTGTCATAAACAACAGCAGGCTTTGCAGCAGATTCCGGAATACCTGCTGACGCTGCCGGCCTACTATATCCCCCTGCGGGCCTATAACGTCTATGGGATTTCGCATATTCGCGCCATGCTTACCGAGAAATACTTGGGCGAACAGCCGGTGACCAATCCGTTGGCTCCGGTACATTCATTGAAGCAGCTGGTGGATGAACTGTATACCGGTCAGAAAAAGGTGATTTTCACCATGGGCAAGGGCGGTGTGGGGAAAAGCACGCTGGCGGCGGCTATCGCCTTAGGCTTAGTGGAAAAAGGGGCAAAGGTACACCTGACCACCACCGATCCGGCGCATCATTTGCAGTTTTTGCTTACCGATAGTCCATTGTTACAGGTAAGCCATATTGATGAACAGGCAGAGCTGGCAAAATACAAGGAAGAAGTGTTGGCTAAAGCGAGAGAAGCTTTGGGCAATGCCGATCTGGCCTATATTGAAGAAGATTTGCGGTCGCCCTGTACCCAGGAGATTGCCGTATTTAGGGCTTTTGCCGAAATCGTTGAGCAGGCGGATAACCAGGTGGTGGTGATTGATACGGCGCCGACCGGTCATACTTTGCTGCTGCTGGATGCCACGCAAAGCTATCATAAGGAGATTGAAAAAAGCCAGGGAGATATTCCGGCGAGTGTGAAAAAGCTATTGCCCCGGCTGCGCAATGCAGCGGAAACGGAGGTAGTGATTGTCACTTTGCCTGAAGCAACCCCGGTCCATGAAGCGGCCCGCTTGTCCGAGGACCTGAAACGGGCGGGAATTCCCTCTGCCTGGTGGATCGTGAACTCCAGTTTTTATCTGACTGCTACGCAAAGCCCGTTGTTAAAAGCGAAGGCCCAAAGTGAAGTCGAGTGGATTAACCAAGTGACCGCTCTTTCACAAGGGCATACGGTTGTCATACCATGGTATGACAATGAGCTGCAGCAGCAGGAATTAGTAGAGCTTGTCCGGCAATAGTGAACAATGCTTGCCATGGTGACTGGCGAACAAAGAACAGACGAACAAACAGCAAGCCGCTGCGGAATTCATATGAATTCTGCAGCGGCTTGCTGTTTTCTTGACCTTTCCATGCGGCCTTTTTTGTCTGTAGAGAGGCATGCTTGTTTAGCGAATATAGCCGTTAGTAAAACTTTCTGCTACATTGCCGGAAGGATTTTTGGCTTGAAGGCTGTTCGACAATATTGTTAGAATAAGACCAGATAATCAATGGCGCCTTTGATATCTATGGGAAAATGCAACGTATTACTTTTGTTCTGAGTAGGAGGGGGAATCCATTTGTCATTGACAGAATTATTTGACGAATCTTTGATCGAACTTAATGGAAATTTTTCTTCGCAAGCGGCTTTTTTTAAAGCAGTTTCTTTGAAACTTCAAAACTTGCAATATGTTAAAAATGGTTTTTTTGAAAAAATTCAAGAGAGGGAGAAAAAATTTCCGACGGGTTTAAAGACTAAATCTTTTAATGTAGCCATTCCACATACCGACCCGGAATATGTAAATCGTTCCTTCATCTATGTGATTAGGATGAGAAACAGCCTTCCTTTTTGCCAAATGGGCACCGATCCGCTGGATGGCGATTTTGTATATCCCAAACTGATTTTTTTGTTGGGAGTTACTAAGGGAGAGTTGCAATTATCAATATTGCAATCTTTGATGAAGCTTTTCTCCCATGAAGAGCAAATGACTAATTTGTTGGAATTTGAAGAAGCAAAAGATTTTGTACAGCGTATAAGAGAATTTCTGAGTTGTTCTAATTTCGTGATTTGAAACAGGTATCACTATGATGTTACTTTGTGCTCTTGATGTACCGTAAGTCTGGCTGTGTCGTGAAAAACCAAGAAAGCAGTTATGGGATAATATTTAACTATGAAAAAAGGGGTGATTTTATGAAAAGATTAAAAATCATATCCGTGTGCGGTTCAGGAACAGTAACTAGCTCTATGGTTGCTAATAATGTTAAAGACTTATTGGAGGACAATGGTATATCAGCTACTACGGTTGAGGTTAATCCTGGTGGAGTGGACCAGTTAGTCAACTCAGGAACTTATGATTTGATTGTACATACCAGTCCGCTTCTTCACACTTATGAAATTCCTACGATCAATGCGGTGGGTTTTCTGACCGGTATGGCAGAGGAAGAATTTATCGAAGAATTGCTTAAAACAGCCAAAGAACTCGTTAAATAGGATATATCTCTGGCTAACCTAGCAAAAATAAGGGGGTATTTACATGTTGGAAATACTGTCGAAAATTATGGGTGCCTTTGGTGCGTCCATTATTGTGCCGGTGGTTATTTTAATCATTGCGCTTTTTTTACACGTAAAGCCAAAAAGAGCATTCCAGTCTGCGTTAAATGCAGGGATAGGGTTGATTGGATTTAACATGTTGATTGGGGCGTACACACCGATTGTCACACCTGTGGTCAATCGTATGGTAGAGCATACTGGCGTAAACTTACGTATTTTAGACACCGGCTGGCAGGCCACCAGCGTTGTGGCCTATTCTACAGAAGTAGGGATGATCTTTTTAGGACTCGGCTTATTACTTCAATTTGTCCTATTTGCCGTGAAATTTACCAATATTTTTATGCCGTCAGATCTTTGGAACAATTATTCCTTTATGTTGTGGGGGTCCATGCTGTTTCTTGTTACGGACAATATGATTCTTGCTATTGGGTTGATGGTACTTGGAAATTTATACACGCTGTTGTTCTCTGAAGTGATAGCAAAGCGGTGGGCAACCTATTATGGATATCCGGGGACGACAATATCTGCACCCCATGATGTGGTGCAAGTTCCTTACGGACTTTTGATGGACTGGATTTTAACTAAGTTAGGCGCGGATAAAGTCCAGTGGAATCCTACATCGGTGCAGCAACGAATTGGATTTCTAGGTGAACCGACCACCCTGGGATTTATACTTGGAATTATTCTTGGGGTCGCGGGTAACTATATGCGGTTAGATGAACTGAAGGCCTGGGGAGAAATTATGATGGTGGGTGTATCTACAGCAGCCATTATGGCGATTTTCCCAAA
This sequence comes from Propionispora vibrioides, assembly GCF_900110485.1. NCBI lineage: Bacteria > Bacillati > Bacillota > Negativicutes > Selenomonadales > Sporomusaceae > Propionispora > Propionispora vibrioides. The sequence continues at coordinate 16,740 of NZ_FODY01000009.1, forward strand.
AATCGCGGGTGTTTTTGCTTCTGCTTTTACAAGTATTACGGATGCATCGAAGAAATCGGCCAAATCATCCGGTAAAGACCGGCAATGGTATCTTGCCATCAATGATGCCGCCGGATACGGTGAGCCTGCAACGTTAATTTCAGGGTTACTAATGATTCCGATTATATTGGTACTGGCCATTTTCTTACCGGGGAATGAAACGTTACCCATGGTAGACCTGATCGCAATACCGTATATCATTCAACCCATTGTTGCAATTTCCCGAGGGAATATTTTTAAGACTCTCATCTCCGGGCTTATCTTACTGGTTATGAATCTATATCTTATTACAGCAGTGGCGCCCATCTTTACAAATGTTGCACAGAGTGTGGGGGTGTCAATCCCGCCAGGTGCACTCATGATTGCAAGCTTTGTGGTACTGGGGAATTATTTCCTGGGAACGTTGTTCTTGATTTTTCTCACGCAAAATCCACTTTGGATCGGTCTTTCTATACTAGTTTATGTCATACTTTTCTTCATAATCAAAAAACATAAAGAGACTATTATAAATTATATGGAGCATGAACCGGCAATTCTGAAAAATGAAGGAGACAGCGGATATTCGCATTCATAATCTGAAAGCTCCGTGGCTAGGAAGGTTTCTGATGGATTTTAGAGGAGGCATAACAAATGAAAGCGGTTGTAATTGGGGATGCGTTGGTTAAAAGTGAAACACTAACAGATGCTGTTGGACAAATGAATTTAGGAAAGTTAACTGAGATAAAAAAAATCGAATGGTATTCTGATTTGACTAAGGATCAATTTCAAGAACATATTTTGCAGATAGAACGATATGGGCCTGAAAAAGTTGAAATACCTCAGGGTATTTTAGAGGCTTTGCAGGACGCTGACTATTTGTTTGCACATTATGCACCTATATCGGCGAGTATGATCAAAAGCGCACCAAAATTAAAAATGATTGGGACTTGCCGTGGTGGAGTGGAAAATGTCAATCTATCTGCGGTCAGAGAGCGCAGACTGCCATTTTTACATGTTATTAGAAATGCAGAACCTGTCGCGGATTTTACGCTTGGCCTGATGTTTGCTGAGACCAGGAATATTGCCAGAGCGCATCTTGCGATAAAAAGCGGGCAGTGGAGAAAAAACTTTTCCAATGATCCCTATAAAACGACGTTGGCCAATATGACGGTTGGTATTATTGGCGCCGGCTATATCGGCAGATTGGTAATCAAACGCTTGAATGCACTGGGTGTTAAGGTAATGGTATATGATCCATATGTAGATCCGGCGATCTTTGAGCGTGACCAGCTGAAAGTGGAATTGCGATCTATAGAGGAAGTTTTTAAGAATGCAGATATTGTTTCTTTACATATGCGGGTAACCGAAGAAACGAAAAATCTGATTAGTAAGGATTTGATCCAACTCATGAGACCGGGAGCTTATATTATCAATACAGCTCGGGCGGACATTTTAGTCAAGGATGATCTTGTCGCTGCGTTGCAGAATCGGAAGATTGCCGGCGCTGCCCTGGATGTCAGTTGGATTGAGCCGATACCTGAGGGAGATCCGCTGCTTTCCCTAGACAATCTTACAATGACAACTCACATTGCAGGTGATACGGTAGATGCTATTCCCAGGGCGCCTTATCTCCTTAAAGATGTTGTTAATGCGTATCTGGAAAAGGGCTATAGCGATATGCTAATCAGATAAATTTATTCAATAGATGAGGAGTAAAAAAACATGTTAATGGAAAAAGAGCGGAAGCTTATTGTGGAGTACGGGAAAAAACTGATTAATTCCAACCTCACCAAAGGAACGGGTGGCAATATCAGCATGTTTAACCGGGAGTTAGGTTACATGGCAATTAGCCCGAGCGGTATAGATTATTTTGAAACGCAGCCCGAGGATGTTGTAATCACCGATTTAGATGGAAATACGGTGGAGGGATTTCGCAAGCCATCCAGTGAAAAAGATATGCATCGCATTTACTATCAGAAAAGTAGAGAGATTAACGCGGTTATTCATACTCACTCCATGTATAGTACGATATTGGCGACTTTAGGCTGGGAGCTTCCGGCAGCGAATTATTATATAGCGATTACCGGCGGTAAAAATGTTCGTTGTGCGAAATATGCTTCTTTCGGAACATGGGAATTAGCAGAGAACTCTTTCCAAGCCATGCAGGGAAGAAAGGCATGTTTTTTAGCAAATCATGGCTTGCTGACTTGTGCAGCCGATCTACCCGGTGCTTTTGTCATTGCTGAAGAAACGGAACGGATGGCAGAGATTTATTGCCGGGCAAAAACGTTGGGAGAGCCAAACTTACTAAACGATGCTGAGGTTGAGGTAATGCTGGAAAAGTTTAAGTCTTATGGACAATAGCAGATAAATTAGGTTTAGGGCGTGTCTTCAAACTGTTCCAGAGAAGATATACATGAGAAGTTGATCCATTAGACGGATAATTCTCTTGTATATCTTCTGCCTTATAAAATTAAAAGTTACTAAATTTGGTGTAATGTTGGGTACTAATAATTTCAAAGATACATCTTATCAAACTGGCGAAGAAATATAACAATACCAAGGAGTAGTAGGATGAAAAAACGTAGTGTGGACATTTTACAAAAAATATTATCTTATGATAGTAGTATCTTAAACATCACAAAACTGGCGGAACTACATCAAGTTTCACAAAAAACACTTCGCAATGATATTGCAGATATTAATTTGTTTTTAAAACAGTTTCAAATCCGGCCGATTGAAATCGTAGATAATGGTATTTTAAAAATAGGTACGAACATCAATCCGGAGTTTGTAAAAGATCAGATTTTTAAATTAGACAGCTATTCCTATAAATTATCTCCCGAGGAAAGGCAGCTTTTAATCTTGACTGTTTTGCTTAAACAAAAAAGTTATCTTACAATGGATTATTTAGCAGAGATGTTAAGTGTTAGCAGAATTACTATATTAAGTGATGTTGAGTCGGCTAAGGAAATATTAGCGGAGTTTACAATCGAATTATGTTCGAAAAGCAGTAAAGGCATTTATTTAAAAGAAACCAATATTATGAAGATACGCATGATGCTAATCGAGCTTTGCCGGCGTGTTATTGTGGATATAAAAAGTGACGGCTATTTTCAAAGACTGATTTTATCTCAAATGAATACCAGCTATTCTCTCCACTCTGCCATTGCGATTTTACAGGATTTTGAACGGGAAAAGAATATGTACTTTTCCGATTATGTTTTTTATGAACTGACTTTGTATCTATTTATATGTATTAATCAATTATCCGAATCTACGGCAGTTCCCTGTGAACAGACTTTGGTCAAACAATCAGGCGAACTTTCATTGGCAAAAAATCTTCTTTGCTATGCTGAGCAAAGAGTAAAGGTTAAATTTACAGCAGAAGAATTTAATTTATTTGATCAATATATAGTAGATAATCATCTGTTACCTATGTCAAAAACTATTGATGACATTGAGCTTTATAATATGATTACTTATTTTTTGGTGGAAATAGGAAATCAGTTCGATATTGATTTTTGCAACGATCATATTCTTTTGGAATCATTATTTTTACATATCAGATGCATGTCGGATCTGATTGATTTCCAATTTCCCATTGATGAGAATATTCAACCCGAATATAAGCGGATTATGAGCGGAATTGATCAACATTCTTATATCCTCGAACAGTACCTGGGATATTCTTTCAATGACAAAATGAAATTATCTATCTACATACATATTTGTGCAGCCTTGGTACGGAATAAGAATTTCTTACTGCCTTTGCATGTAATTATTGTATGTCCGGGCAGCATGGCCACAGGACGTTTTGTCGAAGCACAGGTGAAGAATTATTTTGACTTTACTATTCAGGGGGTAATTTCGGTAGATAGAATATTATATACACTCGAGAAGAGTAAAGAGAAAATCGACTTTATTATTTCAACAGTCGAACTTCCTAAGACGACACATCCTGTAGTGAGGGTCAATCCGTTGTTAAAAATGCAGGATCTTAATAATATACAAAAGATGGCTCTTTCGCTTGGTGAAAATACCGAGCAAAGAAGTATAGAAAAAAGAAAAAGCAATATCATACAGTCGGTTTCTGAAAGTCTGAATGCGTTTACTAATCTTGAAGATGTGGAGAGGTTTAGTCATAGTCTGAAAGAATTACTGAAAAAACACTCTAAAACAGTTAATAACAATAAACACGGTTTATGTTCTATGCTCAAAAAAGAAATGATCTTACTTGTCGATACTCCTTTAGAATGGCAAACAGCAATAGACAAGGCAGGCAGACTTTTATATCAAAAGAAGTTTATAAAAGAAGAGTACATTCATACAATGATTCGTAACATTGAACAATATGGGCCATATATTATTGTAGGTAAAGGTGTTGCCCTGGCGCATGCCAAACCCAGTGAAACAGTTTTATCAGAAGGATTAAGCCTTGTTGTTGCACCCAAAGGCATTAAAATGGATGTGGATGACAAGAAAAGAGTATACTTGCTGTTTGCCTTTTGTACGCAGGGCGGATTAGATTACATAGAGCTTTTTAATCAAATAGCAGCGATCGGAAGAAATCCTTCGCTATTTGCCAAGTGCTTGGAGGCGGAAGAAACAGCAGAGATATATCATTTACTTTGTAGTTAAAAGCATTTAATGATAAGCGGGAGTTATCGGATCGAAGATGTTGCAAATTAGACAATCCTTGTTGACATGATGTAATTCGTGCTGCGAATAAATCAGTTGTTAGCCAGGTTGTCTTTTTTATTGGCAGGTGCTTTTCGGGTGACGAGAGATACAATATTTTGCAAGTGTATAGTGGCTATACAGCTTGTTGTATACCACAATTATGATGTATAGTTACTTATATGGCATATGTTTAGCAATAAGGGGATGGAAAAGTGGAGTCTTTGATTTCTATCAGCGAAATGGCTAAATTGCACGGATTGACCAGACAAACTTTAATTTATTACGATGATATTGATTTGTTCAAGCCAGTCAAAGTAGACGGGAAGGGCTATCGGTATTACAGTAAGCATCAAATTCCTTATTTGCGGGAGATTTGCTTTTTAAAGTCTTTGGGGGTTGGGCTTAAAGAGATTGTGGCCCATTTCCAGGAACGCTGCCCCAAACGGGAGATGGCTCTCCTGGAGAAACACAAGGAAAATGTTCTTCGCGAGATTGCCCGGCTGAACAAGATCAGGGAATCCATCAACCAAAGGCTCAATATCTATGAAGAGGCGGTCGATGCGGACACCATGCAGATGCAGGAGCCGTTTATCCGTCCGATTGTGGTGCGACAGGCGATTTTTAAAGAGTATGTCAAACCGATTAATAAGGAAAACCTGCATATCACGCTAATGAACTTGTGGCGGGAGATCTTTCAAAAGGAAATGGTGCCTTCCAGCGGCTTCGGTTCTATTATAAAAAGGGAGTCCATTCTGGCCGGAGAGCCCTTGAAGGGGGCTGGCAGTTGTATTTTTTTATCACCCTGGAGTAAGGAGCATTCGCACACCGTGGAAATTCCGGCTGCCAACTATGCCTGCATGTACAAATACGGCATGCCTTATGACATGGCCTATGTGGACAAGCTCATGGACTGGATCAAGAAGAACGGCTATGAACTGGTGGGCGATATTGTTGATGTCTGCCTGCTGGACACCACTTTTTATAAAGATCAGAAACCACTTGATTTTTGCATGTTGCAGGCCCCAATAAAATTGTAAGAAAATTTCTATAAAAATAGAAAAGCCTCTTGACTGTATGCTTGCTTTACAGATTATCATTGAGTCCATAAATTGCGGTTGCGTAATTTAGGGTAAAGCATTCTAAAACTGTCAGGAGGTTTTTGTTATGTCACAGGAAGTTAATGATTTGAGATCTGCCCTGGAGCTATTAAAAAACATACCGGGCCAATTGGTTTCTACCGACGTGGAAGTAGACCCGGCCGCCGAATTGGCAGGGGTTTACCGCTATGTTGGTTCGGGCGGAACAGTGGCCCGGCCGACCAAGCTGGGGCCGGCGATGATATTTAACAAGGTGAAAGGCCATTCCGGGGCCCGTGTGGTCATCGGTGTGCTGGCCGATCGCAAACGGGTAGCGACGCTGCTCGGCACTAAGCCGGACCGGTTGGGCTTCTTGCTGCGTGATGCTGTGAAAAACGCTATTCAGCCGGTGGTGGTAGGCCCGGAAAAGGCCCAGTGCCAGGAAGTAGTCTATAAAGCAACCGATCCTGATTTTGATATTAGAAAGATTCTCCCGGCACCGACCAATACGCCGGAAGATGCCGGTCCCTACGTTACGTTCGGCATGTGCTACGCTTCGGATGTGGAAACCGGTGAGTCCGATGTGACCATTCACCGCTTGTGCCTCCAGTCCAAAGACGAGATATCCATGTTCTTTACCCCTGGGGCCCGCCACCTGGGCGCTTTCCGGGAAAAGGCGGAAGCCTTGGGCAAGCCGTTGCCCATTTCCATTAGCATTGGGGTCGATCCCGCCATTGAAATTGCTTCCTGCTTCGAGCCTCCTACCACACCGCTGGGCTTCAATGAATTGTCCATTGCCGGCGCTATTCGCGGCAAGGCGGTAGAGCTTGCTCCCTGTCTGACGATTAAGGAAAACTGCATCGCCAATGCAGAATATGTAATCGAAGGAGAGCTGCTGGTAGGCAAACGGATTCGTGAAGATATCAACACCAATACCGGCAAGGCGATGCCTGAATTCCCGGGCTACACCGGTCCGGCCAACCCGGAAGTGCCGGTCATTAAGGTCAAAGCCATTACTACCCGCAAGAATCCGATCATGCAGACTTGCATCGGGCCTTCCGAAGAGCATGTCAACATGGCCGGCATTCCCACCGAAGCCTCCATTATCGACATGGTGGAACGGGCTATGCCGGGACGTTTGCAAAACGTATACGCTGCGCCTCCCGGTGGTGGCAAGTTCCTGGCGGTGCTCCAGTTTAAAAAGGGAGTTCCTTCCGACGAAGGCCGTCAGCGTCAGGCTGCGCTGCTTGCATTCTCTGCTTTCCCTGAATTGAAACATGTTATTCTGGTGGACGAGGATGTTGATTTGTTCGATATGAGCGACGTCATGTGGGCGATGACCACCCGCCTGCAGGGTGATGTGGACATCATCAACATTCCCGGCGTACGCTGCCATCCGCTGGACCCGTCCAATGATGCGACCTGCAGTTGGACCATCCGGGATCATGGCATTGCCTGCAAGACCATCTATGATGCCACGGTGCCGATGAAGGAAAAACACCGCTTTGCCCGTGCCAAGTTTATGGAAGTGGACCCGAAAGAATGGCTGCCCGATTTTGAAGCGTAAGCACGAAAAAGGAGTGGTATCCCTTAGTGAGGCGATGGAGTCCTTGCTAAGGGACATCACACCGTACTTTGCAAGGAGGAAAAGTAATGGGAAAGAATAAAGGAATTATCGGCTTCATTCTGGGCCTTGTCGTCGGAGCGCTACTTTATTTTATCAACATTCCCGGCCTGAGCCATGAGGGACATTTGTGTTTGGCCTTTTCATTGATGACAGTTATCTTCTGGGCTTTCGGCATTGCCCAGCCAGGTTATACTTCCGGTCTTTATTTACTCTTGCTGGCTGTGTTTAAAGTGGCTCAACCGACTTTGATTTTTTCTACCTGGACAACTTCTATGATGTACCTGATCATCGGGGCCTATTTAATTGCGACGGCAGTGAAGGAATCGGGCCTGGGTGAAAGAATTGCCTATTGGTACATTTCCAAATATGTTACCAATTTTAAGAGCATTATTATCTCTATCTTTGCCCTGACGTTTATTTTGTCGCTGCTCATTCCCCATCCCTGGCCGCGGGCTTTTCTGATCATGTCGGTTATGGCCGTGGTGGTTAAAAGCGCTAATATTCCCAAAGAGGATGCGGTTAAGATCGGCTTTACCGTGTTTACGGCGTCCATTCCGGTGTCGATGATTTTTCTGACTGGTGACGCATCGATTAACCCTTTGGCGGCAGCAAGCTGCGCGCCGGAAACGGTGGGCTGGATGGAATGGTTTAAAGTCATGGGCTTGCCGATGATTGTGACCAGCTTCATTACTATGTTCATGCTTATGTTCATGTTCAAACCCAGCCGGGAAGTGGAAGTGAATAAAGCGGAGATTGCCCGGAAACGGGCCGAACTGGGTCCGATGACCGGCAAAGAGAAGCGTACGGCTTTTTGGGTTATTCTGGCCATTATCCTTTGGATGACCGATACGATTCATGGTATCGATATTGGCTGGGTTACGCTGTTCATCGCGGTGATGATGGCCATGCCGAAAGTGGGCGGTATTCTGACTCCCGGCAGTTGGAGCGGTGTGCCGGTACAAACCCTGCTCTTTCTGACGGCAGCGGTGGCTATCGGCCGTGTCGGGGCTGCTACCGGTATGAACGCCTGGATTGCCCAGACATTGCTGCCCAGTACGGTGCCGGAAAATATGTTTGTCTTAGCCGCCTTCATCACCTTTGTTTCCATTTTGATTCATCTGTGCTTCGGCAGCGTTATTGCCGTAATGGGGATCGTGATCCCGGCCATGCTGGCTTTTACCAAGCCCATGGGGCTAACGAGCATTATTCCTGTTATGATTGCCTATACGGCCATCAACGCTCACTTTATCCTGCCGTTTCATAACCTGGCGATTTTGGTTGGGACCGGCGAGGAAAACGGCATGTATACGGAGAAAGAAACTATTAAGTTCGGTGTTCCTTTCACGCTGGTGCTCTTCATTATTACTTGCGTGATCGAAATACCATGGTGGAAAGTGATCGGTTTGTGGTAAACTAATTTACGTTGGATAAATGGGGAAGGGTGTTATGTCATGCGTTTAATCGTAGGTATTTCCGGAGCCAGTGGTGTTATTATGGGCTATTATCTGTTGAAAGCTTTACGGCAGATTCCGGACATGGAGGTGCATGTGGTGGTTACCGAAGGGGCGGCGAAGACTTTTGAGTACGAAACCGAGCTGTCGGTGGCGGAAGTAACAGCCTTGGCCGATGTGGTACATGATCACACCAATATGGCAGCCAGCATTTCCAGTGGCTCTTTTAAAACGGACGGCATGATCATCATTCCCTGCAGTATGAAAACGGCAGCGGGTATCGCTGCCGGTTTTGCGACCAATTTGCTGCTGCGGGCCGCTGACGTATGCATCAAGGAAGGGCGCAAGGTGGTGATTGTGCCGCGCGAAATGCCGCTGAGCCGGATTCATCTGCGCAATATCAAGGAGCTGTCCGATTGCGGCTGTGTGGTCATTCCGCCGGTTTTGACCTTTTACAATGGCGCTCAGTCCGTGGAAAAGCAGATTCAGCATATTATCGGCAAGATATTAATGCAGTTTGGGATAGATTACAAAGAGTTTGTGCCATGGGAAGGGGCGGAATGAGATGCTTTCCACCAGTCTGACGGTTGGGGACAAGCCTTATGCAATCACGGCAATGGTTACGCTGTGCGGTCACGATGCTGTAATCGCGGTCGGCGGCGGGGAGGCGCCTCATGTAGGGGCCGCCGCACTGGCCTCGCCCCGGCCCAGCCTGGAGCAGAACGGCGAGATTTCGGCGACTGCATCGGTGCTGTGTGTCATGGGCCATAAGGATGATCTGCTGGCCAGGGACGCGGCGCTGCGGCTGGCCAGCCGGCTGAATACCACGGTGCTGGTATCGGTGGGCCTGCACCTGGATCAGGCGACTAAAGAAGATATCCGGCAATTGCAGGTTAATTTTGATCAGATGATATCTGCTATCGAGATCTGGCTGAAGCACCAGAAGAGGTGAGCCTTGTAGTTTAATCAACTGGGTGTAGTAAAATCAGCCGAGTATGGTAGTAGTAGCAATACACAGCGACAATTGATATTAAAACGGTAGTAGAGCAAGATAAAATCCCTTCACTTAGGCTAATCGCCAAGGTGAAGGGATTTTTTATTTGTTCCCTATATAAAACGTCAGCATTCTGTACGGATAAAGAATAGAGGCAGTTCTTGGGTAGTTGAATTTCTCGCGATTATGAAATGTATCTAAATAGGAGTCGGCACACAGGAAGAATTATTGCTTCTTTAAAACTACCAGTTTTGGGGGGATGCCAACACGTCCGGCTATATCATAAAAACTGCATTCTGGATGCTCATGAAGTAGTTTGTCTGGCATAAGTAATTCAACTGCGAATGCATTGGCTTGCCTTTCGATACGATCTATAGAATATAACGTGTAGCGTTTTAAAAAGGGGGTATTAACGTTTGGATGTAGTATTGCATGTCCAAGTTCATGAGCGCAGGTAAAGCGACACTCATCTTCGGAAAGTGTGTTATTGATATGGATGAACTTAATTCTATAATCGTTAGTGAAATAGCCCATGGTTTCCCCTAAATTTTCATATATGATGTTAACTTTTAATTTATGGGCCAGTATAAAGGGGGAATTTGTTTTATACTTATTTATTAGTTTTTCTACAGTATCCTTTATCATGAAAGAAATCCTCCCGTGAGGCTATTTCCTGTATTTTTTTGGGGTAAATTTCTGCTTTGCCATTTGTTTTGCAAGTCTTAAGGTATTTTCCAAAGAAATGCGGAGTAATTCCTTGTCGTCTTCAGACATAGGTTCCTCTCCATCGTAGTAGGCTATCGCACTATTTCCGGGCATGAGGTCAGTCAGAAGAGATTCGAGCCTTTTTTGGATACTGTGTTCATCTTTAGCTGTAAGGGGAGGGAGAGAGGCGGTTTCTTTCTTTTCTTCAATTAGGTCTGACTTTTGAATACCAAAATAATTTGCTAACATCTCAATTTTGTCTATACGGGGGTATTTATTTCCGTTTACCCAGTCTGTAAAAGTAGAATACTTAAATCCCAAATCATTGCAAACCTGGTTTCGGTCTTTCTTGTATTTTTCCATGTAGAATTTAAGGTTTTTTGACATAATTTCTTTATTTCCTAAGTCGCTCATTACGGTTCCTCCTGAGACTTGGTAATCTCATTGTATGCTTAAGTCGTAAATTTTTCAATAATTATTTTAAGATATTACGCTTTAAAGGTTGACTTTACGCTTTAAGCGTTTTATAATTGGCCTAAGAATTAGAGTTGACTTAGATAAATAGCATTCTAAGTGGTACAACATATATAGCCTAGAAAGGAATCGGCTATTTAAAATACAGCAGAGCGAATGAATAGTGCATTCGACGATATTCTGATTAGAGAAACAGATGGTAATTTTTTATATAAAAACGCTTTAAGCATTTACACTTATTGGGAGAGTTTCTATTTGTCATAGACAGTTTTTTTACGTGTACAAATCTAGGATTAAAAAAATAAAGGAGTTGGTTCTATGGAAGCCATTGCTTTCGTTGCCGGAATTGTGGTGCTAATAATTGTTGCTCAGATTACAGAAGATGTAAGTCATCGACAATTGCAACAGCAGTTTTGGCGTAACAACTATAACCATACTAAGCGCAACAGTAGTGAATCCCAACGGATGTTTGCGGTTGAAATGATCAATTGCTCGAAGAACCGAAAGAATTAACAGCTATATTTACCCAGGCACCAGGCAACAACATTGCCATCTGATCGGCCGGGATTAGAATAGGGAGGGGTTTACATGGCAAAAATTATTGACATTAAAGAGCAGATTAAGAGAGAAAACAAAGTAGCATCGCACTGGCTTATTCATTATAGAGAGCGAAAAAGGGAGCATGATGAGTTTCGCCAGGAGATTTCAGCAGGAAATCGGCAGCACGATGAAAATGTTGGAGGAAGCCGTTCGTCTCTTCCCGGTAAACCAGTTGAAAATATGGTTTGTAAACTGGATGAACACGATACGAATAATACTGCCAAATGGCTACAGACAATAGAAGATGTAAAATCCATTATTGGACCTAAAAAATGCCAGCTACTCGAACTACGACAGAAATGTCAATTTTATATGTCGCCAGATGGCGGCCGTCCTGGATGGATCGCGCCGGTACAGCAACAGTTTGGTGAAGTTGCAGGGTGGTGCCCGGCAGAGCAAACACTTAAAAATATGTGGTCGGATCTTATCACTATAACAGTTAGAGTGGCGAGAGTTCGTGGTTGTGAATTTTAAGTTTCGTACTAGTACAAAACTTGCTGCTTTACATGGTAAGATAATAGTGTGAAATCGTTGTAAATGAATTTTAAAGCAATATGATACATATGCCGTCCAGGAGGGCGGTTTTTTATTTCCCTTCTAGGTGGAATGTAAATTAATGCTGATAAATGCAGCACGGTTTATTTTTCAATACAGTGGTATTGTGTAACAAAGAAGCAAAGAAGACCAGAGTATTGAGGAACTGCAGTCAGTGAGGGAAGAATTACAATTGTGAATTATTGTTTCGTACTGCTACAAAACCAATTATTTTTCATGGTAAGATGATAGTATGAAATTGTTGTAAATGAGTTTCTGATGTGATACACGTGATGCCGTTCGAGTAGAGTGGTTTTTTATCTTCATTCTTAGATTCATTCATATCGATTCAATGCAGAAATTACTGTGTGACAAAGAATCAAAGAGGATTAGAGATTGAGATAACAAGAGTTAGAGGGTAAAGAATCACAGTTGCGAATTTTTTGTTTCGTACTAGTACAAAACCCTCTTTTTTTCATGGTAACATAGTAGTATGAAATCTTTGCAAATGAATTAAAAAACCAAATATATTACATGGCTACGACCGTCCAATAGGGCGGTTTTCTTTATTCTCATTTTTAGGCGGTGGTTAATGTATGTTGATTAAATGTGACGCAAAATGCGCTTGTCAATATGACGGCTATTGCATTCGCAAATGGCAAGGCTTGCAATGTCGTGATATAACTCATGGAAAATATCAGGATATTTTTATTGAGGTGATCCATATTCCGTGCGAACCTTGCCGCTATTAAGCGGCTATTTTTTATACCATAACAGGGAGAGGTGATGGGGTGGAAAACTTTCTAGGGACGATCGTTCAAATCATTACAGTGCTTGGATTTATGGCCGTACTGGTTAAATTGTTAATTGTTAATCCGCTACAGACGGCCATAACCGCACTGAATGATGCCGTAAAAGAATTGAAAACAGTACTCACCCGGATTGAGGAGGAGCAAAAAAACATAGGAAATAGGCTGGCTCGTACAGAGGAATCCTTAAAGTCCGTGCACAAGCGCGTAGATAAATTGGAGGGAAAGGTTCATGAGTGAGTGGCAAATGGTTCTGTTGGCCGCCGGCATATTATTGGCGGCTAATCTGTTAGTTATGGGGCTATTTGTGTTGTTTGCCAAACTGCCGGACGGTCGGCTTAGCCAGGTAATCAGGGGGATTATCTATTGGCTTGATGAGTTTGCGGATGATATGACAAACAAGGAAAAAAAGCAAGATGCAATCCGGCAGTTTACTGAAGTTTTAGGCTGGCGCCGCATTTTGGTACCGGCCGCGCTGATCGGGTGGGTGATTGATGCGGAGGTAGCCGCTATACGAAAAATGCAGGCGGCGACGAATACGCCGGACCTGCATGTAGAGGGGGAAGATATAAGTGTACAAGGTAACATTGGAGGAACTAAAACAACTGGCTTTAAAGGCCAAGAATGATTTATGGGCGCTGGCCCGGGCGAATGATCGAGATGTGAAGGTTTACCTCCATTGGTCTGCCGGCCATTATGGGCAGTTTTTCAGCGACTACCATATCAATATTGACAAGGATGGCAGCGTATATATGAGCACTAATGACCTGGCAACTGTACTGGCCCATACATGGCGCCGTAATTCTGGGGCGATTGGCGTATCCCTTGCGGCTTGCTACGATGCAACGACTCAAAACTGGGGGCCGGAACCGCCGACAGTCGCACAAATTGAGGCCATGGCCCAGGTGGTTTGTGTCTTGGCGAATGCATTGGATCTCACAATTGATTATGACCGGGTTATGACTCACGCGGAAGCAGCCAATGAGGATGGTTACGGCCCACAGCAAACATGGGAACGCTGGGACCTGTGGATTCTACCAGGTGTCAGCCTCGGCGAGGGTGGCAATATTATCCGCGGCAAAGCGAATTGGTATCGACAAAACGGTGTGACCTGACCGGCTGCACTTTATTAATTATTCAAAGGAGTGTATTAATATGGTCAATTTTTTGAAAAAGGTTGCTAATTGGTTCTTAGGGAAGGCAGAGGAGGTTGAAAAATTGGATGATGCTATTAAAGTAGCAGTTAATCAGCAGACCAAGCGAGCTTTCTATATCGGTGCTACTGTTGGGGTTACGGTCACGACGGTCATTGTTAGGATAATTGGATAAAGGAGATGATTAAAATTGATAAGAAAATTATTATCATTGCTGCTCTGTTTCTGGTTATTGCTACCGGCTGCTGGTATTTGTTCGGCAGCGGAGGCAACATATCAAATAACGGAGTCGGAGCTGACCAGGTTAGATCAGATCTTTCAGCAGTTGGACAGCAACAATCAGCAGCTATTGACGGACTTGGCCGCATCGAAACAGGACTTAGCGACGGCGCGGCAAAAGTTGGAACAATATCAGCAGGACTTAACGACACTACAAAGTCAATTGCTGCAACTGAGAGCCGAATCGATGCAAGTCAAAATGCAGCTAGAAGCAGCTCAGAACTCATTGCAGAAGGCCAACGAATCCTTGGACAAGTACGAGAAAGAAGTAAAAACGGAATATAGAAGTTTGAAATTGCAAAGAGATTTAGGTTTCTTAGCCGCAGTTTATTTTATGGTAAAAAAATAACCGCATATGCGGTAACAATGCTGTTTCTCTCTAGTACCCCAGTCAAATTTTACTGAGTTCGGTTTATTGGACAAAAGTAAAAGGCCCCGGAACTATATGAATTAATGAGAATTGGAGCCTCTTTCAAACGGTATTATTTTTGTTTTAATCTGAACCTATTGATGATCATCAAGGGAAATATAACTATTTATATAAGCTTACCTATGGATAGGATACTTTCCGTGATTTTATTGAATTGTTATCTATTTGGCTTCAAATCTCCTATTCTTTAATTAGTTTGAAGAATAGGCGGGTGCAAGTTCCATGTAAGACCCTAGATAAAAGGAGTTTTTGCTCAATACTTATTTTGACAGGTTCAGTCCATTGTTTGCAAGAGGGAGAAAACGGGAATGGAAAGTGGTCAAGTAGCAAGCGGGGTAAACTCTTGCTACTTAGTCAGGAAAACTGCATTGAGCGAGGAGTCATAGCGATAGGAGAAGCCTAAGAGATTATAAAAGTCGTCAGCCGTTATGGCAACCAGACCGTTTTGCAGCCTGGCCGGTTTGGTGAGCTGTTTGGTACTGCCGCCGACGGTCGTGCTGCCTACGGTGAAGAGATAACGAGTATTGGCATAAGTAAAGCTGGCTTGGGATGAATCGGCGCTAAAATCACCGGGCTTTAGCAGTGAATAGGCCGCTTTGCCGCCTGCATAGGAGCCATTTTCATATAAGGCACCAGTAGAAGAATTTCTATAGGAAACCTTTAGGCAATCTAAAGGGATGTACCAGTCTGCTCCGGCTTGACCAGCCTCGACGCCACTGTTATTCCCGTAAATGATGACCTGCGGCGAGAGGTATCTGTCCGGCAGTACAGTGGCCGGGAAGTCGGTGCCGGTCGTTTTGTCGATAGTATAAGTGTCAATGTAGCTGCCGTCTTGTTTGATGGCGCTTAAGGTCAGACGGGTGCCGTTGACCTGGGCAACGACATAACAAGGCATATCGTTAGCATCAAAGAAGAATTGATCCCAGACTTTTTTGGATAAGTCGGTATAATATTTATTGCCACCGCGGCCTGTTACATAGTATACGGTGCCCTGGCCCGGAGTCTTTTGGAAGACATCCCCTTTTATCGGATAAGTCCGGGATATGCCGTGATCGTGACCGTTGAGCACGACGTCGGCATGGTATTTTTCAATAATGGGGCAGAAGACGGCTTTGAGTGTTTCATTGGCCCGGGTCGCTTTGTTATAGTAAGGGGTTTTATGGAAGATGACAATTTTCCACTCTTTATTGGTGCTTTTTAAATCTTTTTCCAGCCACTCGGCCTGAGCGCGAAGAAAAGGATTGGCTAGAGGATTGGCGGGAGTGGAGTCATTCCCCGGGAACCGGACATGACCGTTCTCGGCGGTTACCTCTTCATCATACTGACTGTCGATGACCGTGAAATGGGCGTTGCCATAATCCCAGGAATAAGCCTGGGTCCGCAACTCTTGCGGGCCGTTTTGCGGCAGCTTGAATTGTTCAATATACTCATAGGGTTCGGAGACGGCGCCGGAAGGCGGCAACCAGCCGTGGTTGTAGGTCTCGTGGTTCCCCTGGCTGGGCATAGCGGGAATGGTGCGGATGATATCCTGGCAGCCTTCATACCAATGATTCCAGTGTGTGTAATACTGGCCGCATTCGGTCAGATCGCCGACATTGATGAAAAAGCGGGCGTCGGGGTTGGCGGCAAAGGCGGCGTGTACGTTGGATTTCCAGGGGCCGTATTCAGGATTGTCGGTGATGCCGCTTTGGGAATCGCCAAAAATCAGAAAGGTAAATTTTTTGATTCCGGCCGGCTGCGTGGTAAAGGTGCCTGCACTGCTCCAATTCAGACCGTCACCTACCCGGTAGGCATATTTCTTGCCTGGTGTAAGACCGGTTATCATTCCGGCGTGAAGATTTGCTTCCCCCAGATCGGAATACAAGTTTTCCACGGCTGTCTGGACAGAATGAGCCCAATGGGTAACAGTGTCGGCGGAGGCCGGTCCATTAAGCGGGGCATATTGGATGAGCCCTGTACTGACTGAAGTATCGGTACGCCAGGCAATGGTCTGAGTAGTGGCAGGATTATCGGACCAGGTCAAAGTAATATGGTCGGGTATGACCGACGCGCCGGGGCTTGCGGCGAAGACGCTACGGAGATCGAAGGGCAAGGATAAAAACAGGGCCAGTGAGCCTGTTCCTTTAAGGAAATTCCGGCGGGTTATGTTGCGCGGCTTTTGGATAAGCTCGAGCAATTCATCTTTTTTGTTCATAAGCATTCGCTTCCTTCTGTTTGGTATATGCCATGCTATCGGCTGTAACTGAACAGAGTTTTCTTACTAAGCTCATGCTATCATGAATTGGCGGCTCATATTTTAAAGAAAGGTTAATTTTTGGTTAACAATGGCACAGCCAGTCGCTTTGTTTGCAAAGGTTTGTCCATAGGGTATGTTAAGGCGTATAATATACGTATATATTGGGTGAACTTGGTTAAGTGGCTTTGGGGAAAGCCAGAGGAGGCATCAACAGTATGAATTGTAAAAAATCCCTTGCTATGTTACTGCTTTTTATTTTTCTTATGCCCGCTCAGTGTTTTGCCGGGGTGTATTCTAATCGGGTTGTTAATTTTACTGTCAACCTGCCGGAAACGTGGATACCGGTTGACTATAATGCTTTGGCGCAGGACGTGGTGTTCCTTCGTCACTTTCCCGGCGGCTATGACAGTTCGCTGACGATAAAGTCGCAGGAAGTTGATTCGTCGACGTCCTATACCTTGGACGATCTATCGGACAAACAAATGAAGGACCTTGTCGATTCGGCCTTTGACTCTACTGATAATGCCACTAACACGCTGATCGAGAACAAGGTGATCCAGGTGACCGGTCATAAGGCGTTATATTTTGTGACCCAAACAGAGGCGGATGGCACGAAAGTCGATACGATCTGGGTTCTGTTTCTGCTTAAAAATGTTTTTTATACGATTTCGGTCACAACCAATAGCAATACATACGATAAAGTGGTGTCCGACCTGCAGCAAATGCTAAAAACCTTCCGGCCCTATGAATTACCTGCCGAGGTTGTGTGAGCGACATGAAGCCATATTTATTTGTCCGGCACTGCAGGTAGGGGATAGGTTTTATATCAAACAGGTAAGACTACAGTAGCCTACTTGATGTGGCGGCTGCAGTCTTACCTGTTTTTTGTGGTTTATTTCTTTTCCATGACAAATAAAATCGTGAGATTGCAGTTGAGACAATTACTCCATGATCTTGGTTATATTCGTAACTCATCAATTTGCTTTTGCAGCAATTCAATTTGATCCTGTAATTTTTTTATTTCTGCCATCCATTCCTGCGATGACTTTTCTTCCTTTGTTTGATTATCGCTTTCTTCCTGCTTAGCGCTCATGGCATCGTTAAGTAATGTTCGCTGCGCGGCAATGACAAGCATAACTTGCGCCATTTCAAACAGGCCATTTCCCAGAAGGTTAAGCTCATCGATGGTTAATGATTGAGATACGGCAACACCAAAGACATAGAAAAGTAATGATGCTTCATCTGGACTTAAGTCAAGAAAAATGGATTCGTCGGGTGCTGTTTTATATTCGTCCAAAACACTTCACCCCGGCAAATGAGTTTTGTATCAACAACATATGTAGTATGAACGATATTTGTGTATTTTTTTGAAATGGCGGTGCCGGGTATTACATTTCTCAGTATGTGGAGGGGTGAAATAAAGTAAAAGCAAACCCCCGGAACCGGTTAAGGCTTCGAGGGTTTGCTTTTCAAATTAGCCGCTACATCCTATTTCTATGCATCGATATCTACTTGTGTCCCTAATGGCGAAGAAAGCGTCTTGTAAGATTGGAGGATTGAATTAGATCCGCTCAAGGAAGTTGTGCCGGTTGTTGTGGTGTTGTCATCGGTATATTGCAGCTCACCGGTGGTTAATTGATTGATAAAATCAAGACTGGATGATAAAGCGGTTGAGGAAGCAGCGTCTACGGAAAAATCATTCTGGCCGGAGAGGGTTTCCCGCGTTTTTAGCTCCGATAACGTTTCGGTGTTGATAGTATCCAGATTTACTAAATTCCCATCCAGGGAATACGCAGCAGAGGTGGCAAGGCCTAAGCTTGACATTAAGTCGGTGGAAAGGCCGCTGTCCTGCATCAGGGAGACTCCCAACTGAAAATCGGTCATAGCGGGATTATAGGTGAAATTCGCCGTAGATATACTCGGAATAGCAGACATTTCACACCTCCTCAAGAGTTATTTTATAATTAAATTATAATGATTCATCGAGCTTTTAGTAAACAATGAAAAATAGAAAAAATAGGCAGATCGGCGGAAGTAGCTGGTAAGGCAGCAGATAGCTTGGCAGAGCGTAGCCTTTCTTTATTTTTCGCTGGCAGAACTTTTCACTGCTTTATATGAAGAGCGGGGAGATAATAAAGAAGACGGTTTATAAGATGTTTTTGCCGGACAAACAAGGTGTGATAGAATAGATGACAGACGGTTTCTATCTTAAATTTTGGCAAGGAAGAGAAGAACGCTATGAGATATGCTCGTATTCTAACCATGTTATATCAGCGCTTGAAAATGAACGCCAGCGAACAGCCAGACAGACGGCCGCAGAGGCCGATTCCGGTGCTAAAGCCGGAAATAGACGAATTTATGGGTGGCGCATCGAAAGCGATATGGTTTGGACATTCCACGGTGCTTCTGCAAGTGGACGGCAAGCTTATCTTATGTGATCCGGTGCTATTCGAGCTTTTCTATGCATTTACTCTGTTTACCGGCAAGCGATTTACTAGGGAACTACCGCTGACAGCTGCAGCTATGCCGATGATTGATGTTCTTCTTTTGTCCCATGATCATTACGACCATATGGATTATCAGACGATTAAGGCCCTGAAAAATAAGGTGAAGCATTACTGTGTGCCGGAGGGGGTTGGCAAACGCCTTGAAAAGTGGGGGATTGCAAGGAATAAAATAAGCCAATGCAATTATGGGCAAACAGTTGACGTAGCCGGTCTGGCAATTTCGTGTACACCAGGCAAGCATTTCTCCGGCAGGGGGCTAAGGGACCGGAATAAAACTCTCTGGTGCTCGTGGGTGATTACCGGTAAAAAGACCAATATATTCTTTAGCGGGGACAGTGCTTATGGCCCGCATTTTAAAATGATTGGTGATACCTATGGACCCTTTGACATCACTTTTGTGGAATGCGGGCAGGCTAACGCTTTATTCGGTCATGTTCATATGATCCCGGAAAAGGCGGTACAAGCGCAAATCGATCTTAGAGGCCGGGTGATGGTGCCCATCCATTGGGGCATGCTCAGTCAGTCCAATCCTGACTGGACTGAACAGGTGGAACGGCTGCTGACCGAGGCCCAGGCAAAAGCTGTGCCGGTCATCACGCCGATGATTGGGGAAATGATTGCAATTGGCGAAAAGCACTATCCGGAACACCGCTGGTGGCAGGATTACCGATGAAAAAGTGTAATATAAAGAATCATCATCTTTAACTTTGCCGGTAGACGTATCCTAAAATTGTCGTCGACCGGTAATAGCGTAAAAATCCCGGGAGATCGACGACAAACTGATGTTGTTCCTAAAGGGATTGCATGATTAGAGCGGAAATGTACTGGTTGACGGTCTTTTCATGCATCTAGGATTTCTGCAGGATAGAATGGGTTAATAGACTACCTATAAGGAATTGAAACATTCTACTTTCATGGGCATTTTCACCATCCCGCTTTTCGTTAATAGACTACCTATAAGGAATTGAAACACGGCTGCCGGTATGTGTCTACAAATAACTGGTTTTTGTTAATAGACTACCTATAAGGAATTGAAACTATATCAGATACCATATCCAGAAGCATTAGACGACGTTAATAGACTACCTATAAGGAATTGAAACCTTCAAGTTTTGCTTGCGCTTCCTCAAGTTCTTTCTGGTTAATAGACTACCTATAAGGAATTGAAACAAGATGAAAGCCATAAAGCAGCGCAGCCCATGTCCCTCGTTGATAGATTACCTATAAGGATTTGAAACACAACATGACTGTATATATCCAGTACGACCCTGGTGTTGATAGACTACCTATGAGGAATGGGTTCTTTACATTTATTTACAATGAAGTTCTTTAAAGTTACTGCTACTGGAGGGCAGGTAGGTTATAATATACTTAGAAAACATATCCTGGAGGTGTGTATAATGACCTTAGCTGAAAAGTTATTGAAAGAATTTCAGGAGCTGCCTGAGGAAAAAAAACAGCAAGTTATTGATTTCGTTGAATTCCTCAAAAGTAAGCAGCAAAAGGAAATAGAAGTCATGATAGATGAGATTATTGATACCAATAAAGAAGCTTTATTGGAGTTGGCTAAGTAATGCGCAATTTATCACTTGCAGATATTATCTTGTTGCATGAAAAGGTTATTGCTAAAACTGGTGGAAGCCAAGGTATACGAGATATTAATCTGATTAAGAGTGGCATCGGTCGGGCATTTGCTACTTTTGACGGTAAAGACTTATATAAAACTATTGAGGCAAAGATTGCCGTTATTACTCATAGTTTGATAAGTAATCATGGCTTTATTGACGGCAATAAACGAGTTGGAATTGTTGCCATGTTATTGTTACTGAAATTAAATGGATATAGGTTATGTTATAGCCAGCAAGAGCTAATTGACTTAGGTCTTGGAATAGCTGCCGGCAAGTTTAATGAACATGATATCCAAGTGTGGATTACGGGACACAGAACAATATAACTAATTGACGAATGAAAAACAGAAAATTCATGTATTGTGATTTGCTTAAGTGCAGGGAGGACAAACTATGCATTTGGACATTCATTTTCGTATGATTGCCGGGAGAAGTCTGGTTTTGCCGGTCAACTATAACTACATTGTGCAAAGCGCATTGTACCATTCCCTTGATACAGACTTGGCTGAATTTTTACATGAAAAGGGTTATCAGAACGGATCGCGTACCTTTAAGCTGTTTAGTTTTTCCTTGCTGCAAGGTCCTTATCGGATTGACAAGATAAAAAAGAATATTGAATTTGGACAAGAACTTAAACTGACGATTTCTTCACCGCTGGAGGATTTTTGCCAGTCCCTAGTTACCATACTGATGACCAGAGGGAGCATGCGATTGGGAGCACAGAACGTAATGATTGAAAAGGTGCAGGCCCGGCAGCTAGCGGTTGGTGGGGAAAAGGCGGTCATCCGTACTTTATCACCGGCGGTGCTTTACAGTACCATGCTGCGGCCTGATGAACGTAAATATACAGTCTATTTTCAGCCCGGCGAGTCGGACTATGGGCGATTATTTAACGAGAATCTTCACAAAAAATATGGTGCCCTTTGGGGTGAGGATTCACCAGCGGGCACTGTGGCAGTTAAGCCATTAGGTTTGCAAAAAATGAGGTTAGTTGTCTATAAGGAAACGATTATCAAAGCTTATTCCGGTACCTTGCTGTTGAATGGTCCGCAACCACTACTACAATTGGCTGTGGATGCTGGAATCGGTAGTAAAAACAGCCAGGGCTTTGGCTGTGTTGAACTAGTAGGAAAATGAGATTTAAAGACTTATTATGATTATTTTATGGAGAGAAAACTTATTAGAAGGAAGCAAACGGGGAGGCATATTTATATGCTTCCCTCCTTTTATCTAAGTAGAATACCACATGCTAGGGCATGTTTTCAAACTATCCGAAACGACCCCTGACGGCGCTTTTTGTGCCATACTTCGTTAATATTTTTTGAAATAGGGGCCGCTATTCCGGCAAAATGTCGCCTCGTCTGGCGCAAAAATTACTCGTCATAGATCATTCCGTTAGTTTGAAGACACACTCTAGGGCGAATGATTTTGTTGAGCAGGATTATTTTTTTACAGGCAGGTTATTGTCTGAAAATGTCGAAATATGGCTATAACAATTATAGGAGGAACCTTATGACATTACTTGATAGTACGATACATTCAGCAGAAGTTACCAAAAAGTTAATGCCTCTGGATTGCTGCATTATGATTACTGATCCTAGCGGTCTTATTGTAAAATTTGTCCCTGCTCAAACTTTTGACATGGGCGTTCGTGAAGGTGACTACGCTGTCAGGGGCGGGACTGTCGATGAGTGCATAAGAACCAAGAGCAGTATTCATAAATCATTGCCGCAGGAACTATATGGTGTTCCCATTAAAGCAACTTGTGAACCTTTATTTGAAGATGGAAAGTTTATTGGCGCCTATGCTATTGGATTGAGTTTGGAAACACAAGCCACGCTCCAGCAAACAGCCCAAGCTATAGCAGCCACCAGTGAAGAAATTACGGCTACTACCGAAGAGCTGGCAGCTACGGCCACAGAGTTAGCCAGAGACTTGGAAAAGTTGAAGCAAAGCAGTAAGTTGGTTGCTGAGCACGTTGACAAAACAGAAGAAATATTAAGTTTTGTAAGTGAAGTCGCCGTTAGCTCCAATCTGTTGGGGTTAAATGCTGCGATTGAAGCAGCACGGGCCGGTGATGCGGGACGGGGGTTTGCCGTTGTTGCGTCTGAAATACGGAAGATGGCAGATAATAGTGCACGGTCGGTGACGGAAATAAAGAAGATAATTAATGCGATTAAAAGCGAAACAGAAGTCATTACCCTGGGGATTATTGAATCTACGGCCATAGGTGAACGACAGGCCACCGCCAGTAATGAAATTGCCTCGGCAATGCAGCAGTTGGCTTCCTCTGCAACTAATGTTGAAAATATAGCGCAGATTATTTAATGAGCCCTTTCAAAGTTGATGGATCATTAGTACTAAACCAAGGCTCCCCGTACAGCCAGTAGTGGCTGTACGGGGAGTTCTTTTTGTGCAAAGCTCAAACCTTTCAAGTGTGAGTTGCCGACAAATAAAGTATTGTGTAATTTTGATAAGAATTTACCAGTGCAGCGAAAGGGTAGTTTAGTTTTCTGTGTTATAATAGAAAATTAAGGAAGGTATGACTACCTTTTTTAGAAGTGAAACAAGATTAATGAAAGGGCTGGGCAAATGATTATCAAAATAGAAGGGGATGTCTTGGACAATCTATCGAAGACAGAACGGCAGATTGTGCAGTTTATTAATGAGCATGAGCACGATTTGGCAAAGATGTCTATTGTCGATATTGCCTTTGAAACTTTTTCTTCACCTTCTACCGTATCCAGAGCTATCCGAAAATGCGGAATTAACGGTTTTAATGAGCTGCGGTATAAGCTGACTTTGCCCAATAAAAACAGGGAGTTAACCAGTATCAATGAAATTATGAACAAATCCTTGGTGGAAGCGACGGAGGTACTGCAAAGAATTTCATTAACCAATGTACTGGCGGTAGTCAACGAGATCCGTGCGGCCAAGGGACAAAAGATATATATTTTTTCACGGGGACTTACCGAACAAGTGGTAAAAGAGTTTAGTCTGAAATTAGAGCTTTTAAATTATGACATTACACAAACCGGAGATCCCAATATCATTATAAATTTGAGTAAACGATTAAAAAAGAATCAATTGGTGATCATTGTTTCGTTGAACGGGCAAACGCCAGAACTGATCGAAGCGGCCCAAAACGCCTATTTGGCTGGTGCCAAGACGATAGTCATCTGCTGTTCGGATAAAAGTCCGCTGTTGCAATATGCCTATCGCTATTTGGTAGGGTATCGCTATGAAAAAATTTCGATTAAAGAATTTGAAGTAACATCGAGAGTGCCTTTGTTTATCATATCAAGAATTCTTGTGGATTATTTGGTGGAACAGGAGAATATAGAAGCAGCTGATAAGTAGTTCTTGGGACTTATAACAATTGAATATTCTTGTGGATGTAAAAAAACGTGAAAATTCGTTTGCGAAAAACGAAAAGATTTTCACGTTTTTTTATTCTATGATGAAGGGGAATTTCAAACCGAGATGGGGGAATTAGATGAATACGATTCTATCAACCAGACAAATGCTCAGGGATGCACAAAAATATAAATATGCTGTTCCGGCGTTTAACATTCACAATATGGAGACGATGCAGGTAGTTGCCGATGTGGCAAAAACGATGCGCTCACCGCTGATTATTGCGGTTACACCATCCACACTTGACTATGCCCGCACAGAATATATTGTGGCGATGGCAGCGGCTGCCGCCGCCGATATGGATACACCGGTAGCCATTCATTTGGATCATTTTGAGGACAGCGATAAAATAAAGCAAGCGATTCAGGCAGGATTCCGCTCTTGTATGATTGATGCTTCAAAAGAACTTTTTGAAAAAAACATCGAGATGGTGAAAGAAGTAGTTGCCTACGCCCATCGCTATGATGTAACGGTGGAAGCCGAGCTGGGGAAATTGGTAGGCGTAGAAGATGATCTGGTTGTAGCTGAAAAAGAGGCGGCTTATACCAATCCGGCGGATGCCATGCGTTTTGTAGAGGCTACCGACATCGACTCTTTGGCAGTAGCGATCGGAACCGCCCATGGGCTATATAAGGGGAAGCCGAAGCTTGATTTTGACAGACTCCGGGAAATCCGTGAAAAAGTGGAGATTCCTCTGGTGTTGCATGGGGCCTCCGATGTGCCTGATGAATTGGTTGAAAAGGCCATTTCGCTAGGAATTTGTAAAGTGAATATTGCCACCGACCTGAAGATTCCATTTTCCAATGCCTTGAAGCAATTTTTTGCCGAAAATCCAACGGCAAGTGATCCCCGTAAATACATGACACCGGGGAAAGAGGCTATGCGAAAAATAGTTGAACATAAAATCCTTGTTTGCAAGAGTCAGAACAGGTATTGAAAGAGCAGGGGGAAACAGGGATGATCTATACATTGACTACCAATCCGGCCATTGATATGAATCTTACCGGGCGGGAGATCAAAAAAAATCAGGTAAACCGCACGTTTAATACGGTATATTCGCCTAATGGTAAGGGGATCAATGTGGCGTTGGTCTTACGACATTTTGGTGTGGAAACAACTGCCTTGGGCTTTTTCGGTGGATTTACTGGCCGATATATTATCGACCGGTTAACGGAGCTTAAGTTGCCGGTTAAACCAATCTGGGTAGAAGATATAACCAGGATCAATGTTTTCGTCAATGACGGTCCTGATGAATATAAATTCGTTAATAGCGGGTCCTTTGTCCCGGAAAGCAAACAAAGAGAGTTGTTGGCCCAGTTGCAGCAGCTTGACGATTGTACGCACCTTGTGATTAGCGGCAGCCTGCCGCAGGGAATTTCGGAAGACTATTATAGAGATATTTTACAGATATGCCATCAAAAAGACATTCAAGTGATTTTGGACATTAGTTCTCTTAATTTAAAGGATTTATTGCAGGAGCGCCCCCTATTGATTAAACCCAATGATGAAGAAGTACAAAAGATCTTTGGCCTTCCTGTCCGTTCGGATGAAGATGCATTCACGGTGATGAGACTTTTAAAAAAACAAGGAGCACAAAATGTGTTGCTGACTTTGGGGGCCGTAGGAGCTTATTTCAGTGATGGCAGAATGTTGTATCGGTGTAGCGCGCAAAAAGTGAAATTACTGAGTTCTGCCTGTGCCGGAGATGCGGCGCTGGGGGCATTTTTAAGTAAGTGGCTGGCGGCCGGTGGGGACATAGAAGCTGCATTAAAAAGATCAGCGGCTACAGGGGCCAATGTAGCCGAGAGTGAAGGACTGGGGGATTTTTCTTCCGTTGATACCTATATAAAAAATATCATAGTGCGAAAGGTGGGCCAAGTATGATGAAAAAACTTTTGGCAGTGACCGGGTGTCCGACCGGTATTGCCCATACCTTTATGGCGGCGGAAGCGCTGAAGAATGCAGCCCAGGAAATGGGCGTACAGATCAAGGTGGAAACCAATGGGGCCATTGGGGCGGAAGGTGTGTTAACACCGGGAGAAATCAAAGAAGCCGATTGCATTATCGTTGCCTGTGATAAGAAAGTGGATATGGAGCGCTTTAACGGCAAACCAGTGCTGGAAGTGCCGGTAGCCCAGGGAATCCGTAAATCCAAGGAACTGATAGAAAAAGCGTTGTCGGGGCAGGTGCCGGTCCGGGGTGGCCAACTGAACAGCAGCGTGACAGTGTTTGAGGAAAAGAGCGGCGTTGGGCATGAAATCTATAAGCATCTGATGAACGGTGTATCCCATATGATTCCCTTTGTGGTTGCCGGAGGAGTACTCATTGCCGTTTCCTTTTTGTGGGGAATTTATTCGTTTGATCCCAACTCGGAACAGTATAATCCAACGGCCGCACTATTGAAACAGGTAGGCGGGTTTTCGATGGGACTGATGGTGCCTATTCTGACCGCCTATATTGCTCAATCTATCGCGGATCGTCCCGGATTGGTTGCCGGTTTTGTGGCCGGGACGATTGCTGCTGCCACAGGGTCCGGTTTCCTTGGCGGGATTATCGGTGGTTTTCTGGCAGGCTATGTGGCACTTTTTTTGATTCGGTCGATGACAAGCTTGCCTAAACAATTAGAAGGATTCAAATCGATTTTTCTTGTGCCTTTGATTAGTGTTGCTCTGGTTGGCACGGTTATGTATTTGCTGGCAGGCCCGGTGGCAGCGATCAATACCTATATGATGAATTTCCTGGCGAATCTGCAGAACTCCAATCCCATCCTGTTAGGCATTGTCATTGGCTGTATGAGTGCTTTTGACATGGGCGGTCCGGTGAATAAAGCGGCTTATGTTACCGGCACACTGCTGCTGGGGCAGGGCAATTATTATTTTATGGCCGGCGTATCGGCAGCCTGTATTACCCCGCCGATTCTAATTGCACTGGCTACCACGCTGTTTAAAAGTAAATTTACGGAAGACGAACGGGCTGCGGGAGCGGTTAACTATATACTTGGGGCTACTCACATTACGGAAGGGGCGATTCCGTTTGCCGCAAAATCCCCGCTGACTGTTTTGCCGATCTTAATGCTGGGATCTTCTTTGTCCGCGGTATTAACCTACATGATGAAGATTCAGGTTCCGGCACCTCATGGCGGATTTTTGATTCTGGCACTTGTCGATAAACCGTTAGCCTGGGTATTGTGCATTCTGGCAGGATCTTTAATCGGTGCTTTGCTTTATGGATTTACAAGAAAGAGGGTTGAAGGAAACCATGGAGATATTCAGGGAAGATACAATATGTCTGAACTTGGAAGTGCAAAATAAAACAGACGTGATAGCAAAAATGGTGAATATGCTGGATCAGTCAGGCGTTTTAAACGATAAGGCAGCCTATGAACAGGCTGTATGGGCCAGGGAAGCGATCGCATCGACAGGAATCGGGTTTGGAATTGCGATACCCCATGCCAAGTCGAAGGCGGTTAAAAAGCCAAGAGTAGCTGTTGCTATTGTCAAAGAAGGTGTAGATTACCAAAGTGAGGACGGCAGTCCGGCCTATTTGATTTTCATGATTGCAGCTTGCGCTGGCGAGGATGATTTGCACTTAAGAGTGCTGGCCCGGTTATCACGTAAATTGATTGATCCGGTATTTCGCAATACATTGCTGCATGCCGTGGATAAGAAAGAAATCATGACCTGTTTAAAACAAGTGTGAAGAAAATTTTAAAAGTCATCCTTTTTATTCAGTTGGGAGCAGGCTGTGAACCTGCTCCTTTACCATTTGTTTGCAGTTAAATGTTTTTCCTCTCCAGGGAGGTTGGAACGAGAGTGGTAGGTGCTGATATACTCCATTTATAGGCCGGATGGTCAAATTCCATTGGTTGCACTTTCCCTAATATATTGATATATTTAAGAAGAAATAGAAAAATTGGGCGAGATTCCACCTTTGCCTTATTTGTCGTCGATCCCCAATAGCGTAAAAATACCGGGAGATCGACGACAAACAGACTGCCAGGTTCGAAACGGATAAAATAAGCCTTTGCCGTATATTTGATGAATCAGAATGGTTAGTTCGTCATAGGGCTTCTTTCTGGTGAAAATCGAATAATGTCTTGAATTTATTGGTCTTTGATGGGTTGATAGACTACCTATAAGGAATTGAAAC
>NZ_FODY01000009.1:46906-56581 GCF_900110485.1 Propionispora vibrioides
TGTCGTTGATAGACTACCTATAAGGAATTGAAACCTGCCGTGTCTGATTTTTTTGATAGGTGTAAAGGTGTTGATAGACTACCTATAAGGAATTGAAACTCTGGCCATCGTCTCACCAAGGTTCTTATTGCCGGGTTGATAGACTACCTATAAGGAATTGAAACTTTGATGAACTAACTGCAAGGCTGAATGCGGTTGCGTTGATAGACTACCTATAAGGAATTGAAACGGACACGCACAATTAAAGAATGGGCCTACCAGCAAGAGTTGATAGACTACCTATAAGGAATTGAAACCCATTGTCACTGGCGCATCTAATGCAGCCAACATCGTTGATAGACTACCTATAAGGAATTGAAACTTTGGTACTTGACACAAATTAGCTGTGTTTTTGCATGAAAGGTTATCAGAATGGAACGCGCATCTTTAAGCTGTTGGGTTTTCCCCTGCTATAAAGCCTTACTATATAGATAAATAAAAAGACGAACGAATTTGGAAAGAACAGTAGATTTGTAAAAAGTGAGAGCGATTTCCGGTCCGCAGCCTATTACAACTGATCGTGGATGAGGTAGTAAGAACAGTCAAGGTTTTAGCTGTGTTGAATTAGCCGGAAGAATTATTAATACAATTGGTTTTTACTGATAGGAAGCTATTAAAAAGCGGGGAGGCATATTTTATGCCTCCCCGCTTTTTAATCCTTATAGGTAGAATAGTTAAAATAATAAGATGAAATATATTAACATATTTCAATTCCTACTAGGTAGTTACAAATATAGTATATCCTTTTTTGTGAAAAAATCAAATCAGTATTTATTTGAATTATATTAACATTAATATTGACTGATTTGTGATTGGTGTTACAATTATTACCAGGGGGGATGGCGTATGAAAGTGAACAAAAGAAGAGAGGACATTCAAATTGTAGTTAATATTATCAATAACAATGGGCCAACTGAAAAAACTAACTTTTTCGATTTAATTCTTCGTCTTTGGAAGATGTTCGCTAAGTGATTTTTTGACTATAAATAAGTAGTCAATCATTTAGGAATAGATAGAGAGGAGAATTTTTTAGGCTTATCAAGAATGGTTATAGAATATGAACACTGATTTTATAAATAAAATGTAAAATTATAGAATAAAATGCAGGAAATAGGATTCCATGGATTGAAGTGTATTTGTAATTATTTTGATTGATTTTGGTTTAGGGAGGTGATGCGATGCTGGAAGCTATGATTGATATGGGAAGGACGTTATTAAGAGATAGTGACTTACTAAGCGAAAAAGTGAAAAAGTTGGATTCTGTGACCCCAAAAGGTGAAAAGCGTTATGTTGTAAAGTTTAATTTCTGCCTAGAAGAAAAAAGACTGGAAATGGATATTGAAGAAATCGGCAGTCAAACAGCAGCTAAATATGTTTTGTTGGACCGGGAAGGTGGGCCCAATAATCCTCAATGGTATATTACTTTTGAAAAGTGTGATAGCTTGATTTCACAGTCCTTACCAAATTTTTTAAAAAAACTTGAAGAAGGTATATTACGTAAGCAGATATCAGAGATACTTCAAACCTTTTTTAAAGATTTGGGGGTGGATGTTGATTGTAAGTATCGGTATGTTCTGGATATCCAGAAATGTTTTGGGTATTCGCAAAGTGTAGAAGATATTCTGAAGGTTGAGAAAAAAATCAATGAAAAAAATGCATGCAAAAATGTAGTATTATCAATTGCAGCCGAAATAGTTAAACTTTGCATTAAGAAATTTGAAATACGAAAAGAACAGGCAGGCTTATTTACCATTTTGATTGATGGCATTGCGTTGGCCCAACATCCTTTATATAAGAAAATTATTGGACAATCGTTGGCAGAACGCATGGTTGATGGATCTGTGATGGGCCTGGTGTGTAGTTGTTGTGGATCGGATGAAGGATGTACTAGTGACCTGAGGGATATATCGATCAAGTATTATACGACCAATCAATGTATCTTTGCTCACAAACTAAACCATAAAAATTATGATAAAAATTTTGTATTGTGTAAAACTTGCTATGAAAGTCTGCTGGCAGCAGAGAAATTTGTTAAAAAAGAATTGCGAAGCCGAATAGCCGATTTTGATACATACATTATTCCTCATGTTCTTCATGGGCGGAATATAAATGGACCGGTTCTGAAAAAGCTGGTCCGTGCAATTGATCCGGTTATTGACCGGAGCAGGAATTTGGAAGAAATTCAACAATTTAAAAATACAGTTGCTAACTGGCTAGATAAAATTAATAAAGAAGATGGCTACAGCTATTTGCTGAATTTCTTATTTTATCGGCAGCTTAACCAAGCTACTAAAATTCAAAAAATGATTAAGGATGTTCAACCTTCAGTTTTTGCTTTGATTGATCGTTCATTGAGTCAGGCAAGGGAATTGTTTGAGCCGTTTTTTACAGAAAAAACTTATTTGCATTTGCGGCGTGATTTAAAGATGATCTACTATATGCATCCGATCAAATTACAAGATGGTAATCCGGCTCAATATCAACGAATTCTTAATGTTTATGAGTCGCTTTTTTATCGGCGCTTTTTACAAACTGATCAGATCTTTAGGAATATTGCCGAAGTCTTGCGGATTATTTGGCGACAAAGAGCAGGCTATAATGTGTCGTTTACAGATCCACAATATTTTGCTATTAAAGTGTTGGAAGCAATGTTTTATCTTGTTTTTTTACAGAAGTTTGGCGCTTTAGAAAGAAAGGGAGGTGATCAAATGGTAGATTATTCGATAGTGGCAAATGATGAATTGAGAAATTATTTGGATGCTATGAAGTACAGCGAAACACAGACCGCCGTGTTTTTATTAGGTGTTTTGATCGGCTCAATTGGCCGGGAGCAAAGTAGTCGCAGTGAGGAAGGAACCTATAAACCGGTTTTAAATAAAATAAATTTTAACGGCATGGACCAAACGCGTATGATGAAACTTTCTGTTGATATTTTTAATAAGCTGCGGCAAGAAAAAATATTAAGGTTTGTAGAAAATATTCATTATGCCCATATGTATTGGATGAGTAGAAATCGTGACTCCTGGGATTTAAACAAGGATGAAGGGTTGTTCTACCTATTAGCCGGTTATAGCTTTCAAACTTTAAAAAAGAAAAAGAAAAAGGAAGAGGGAGAAAGTACTGATGAAGATAACGAACGGACAGATACTGTATCTATATGATGCCAAACTAACTAATCCGAATGGAGATCCTGATGAGGAAAATCGCCCGCGTATGGACTATGAGCGGGAAGTTAATCTGGTTTCTGACTTGCGTCTCAAACGATATATCAGGGATTATTTGTTGGACAAAGGACATGAATTATATGTACAACAAGTTGGTGGGCAACCGATTACCGCTGCTGAAAGGGTAAAATCTCTATCGGCAAAGGAGGGAGAACTGATGCAGGCGGTATTACAGGCATTTGTTGATATTCGATTGTTTGGAGCCACTATACCGGTCAAACAGGATAATCAAACCATTACCGGTCCGGTACAGTTTAACTGGGGATATTCGTTGCATCCTGTAAAATTGCTGGAAACTAGTATTACATCAACATTTGCTTCAAAAGCAGGTAAAAGACAAGGGTCAATAGGAAAAGATTATCGGGTTATGTATTCGTTGTTGGCTTTTTCCGGTGTAATTAGTGGTAAACGGGCGGCGCATACCGGATTGTCGGAAGATGATCTATCTCTTTTGGATGAGGCCATGGTCAAAGCGATCCCTCTATTGGCAACGCGCAGCAAGATTGGACAGCAGCCCCGGCTTTATATGCGGTTGGTACTCAAAGATGATGAAACTATATTGAAAGACTTGCGTAATTACGTAAAAATCGTTGAATCTACGCAAGACAATCTCCGAGATATTACTGAATTTAAGTTGGATATTACATTACTAAAAAGTTATATCGCATCTTGCAGAGAAAAAATTGAGCGGGTAGTTTATTTCACTGATGGGGATTTGCAGTTTATTTGTGATGGTCAGCCAGTTTCTATACC
Organism: Propionispora vibrioides; assembly: GCF_900110485.1. NCBI lineage: Bacteria > Bacillati > Bacillota > Negativicutes > Selenomonadales > Sporomusaceae > Propionispora > Propionispora vibrioides. Next base: position 50,923 of record NZ_FODY01000009.1, read on the forward strand.
CAAGTGCCTGGGAGATATACCGGCTATAGAACTGACTTGAGGTGGATGAAATGCAGGGCATTATTTTTGATATCGAAGGAAAATTTGCTCACTTTCGGAAATTCTATACCAATTCTTCATCGCTCTCGTATTCGATACCACCACGTACGGTATTGCAAGGTATGCTTGCTGCCATGTTCGGTCTGCCTAGAGACAGCTATTACCGGAAATGGAATTCTGATCATCTGCATATTGCCGTTCGTAAGAATGGGCCAACTTACAGCGTAACACAGACATTAAACTATATCAAAGCTGTGTCGATGGGGGAATTGAGAAAACCAAAAGAACATACGCAGATTCCGTTTGAACTGATAGTCGCAGTAAAGAAGGTATCTTATCGGCTTTATGTTTCGTTTGAAAATGAAGCAGAGACGGCGGAACTTTGTGAACGGGTGCGTCAGGAACGATTCGTTTATCCCCCGGTTTTAGGGGCGGCACCATTTCAAGCAGATGTGACTTATGTTGCTAATGCGCAGTTTGTGAAAGTGGAACCGGAGGATTTTATCTCTGTTTCAACGGTTCTGCCGGTAGAAATAGTGAAAAATATAAAAGTTGAAGAATTTGCTTTGTTAAAAGAAAAAATGCCTCAAGATTTCGGTGAAGACAGAAAACTCCTGCCTGCTCGTTCTTATTTATTAGAAAACCAAGGCTTGCCGCTTAAGGTCCAATTGCGCCCTGCTTCTTGCTGTTATTCAGTGCAGTATAAGGAGAATGAGGAATACATCACTTTTTTATAATATGGTGGTGAAAATATGCAGTTGTTTTGTTCACATGTGAAGCCCGATAAGCCTTTATTTAAACATTTGCGGGAGGTTGTGCAGTATAGTAAAGGTTATGGCGACGGAGCACTGGCTGCGGTGCATGAGATTATCGGGTATGCCCATGACTTTGGAAAGTACACAACATTCTTTCAGGACCATTTATATGGACGCAAAGACTGGGGGGAACTTAGTCATCATGGATATCTTTCTGCTTTGTTTGGTGTATATGTATGGAGGAAATTGGGGAATGACGATGATTTAGTTATTGCGCTGAGTATTTTCAGCGCAATTCTTTCTCATCATGGCGATTTGAAACCCTTTAGTAATAGGGAATACCTTCCGGATAGTTTTCGCCGTATACAAGAGAGAGAACCAGTAGGCTCCAAAATGAAAACCTTAGAACAGCAACGCCGAAACATGTTGCAGCATGTAAGTATTATCCTTGAAGATTATGCACAGATTGGCTGGGCATCAATTGTTAAAGAGTTCTTGACACAGGAGGATTCTTTGCCGGAAACAGCCTGCTTTTTAAGAGATAAGGCGGATGAGTTTCAAATAGATGGTGATGAAACAGCCTACTTTGTTCATCAAGTACTGTACTCTGCCCTGATTGCTGCGGACAAGATAAGTGCAGCCAGGCTTATGCCGATAAATGTGCGCCAGTTATCGTTAGAACAATTATCGCAACAGAAGGAAGCCTTACTGAAACGAAATTTGGTGGGGAAGCTCGATGAAATGCGCAACCAAATTTTTAATCAGGTTCAGGCCCAAATACCAATAGTTTGGCAGAAAGGGAAGTTCTTTTCAATTACTTCTCCCACCGGAACCGGCAAAACATTCACCGGTTTTTTTGCTGCGAAGAGATTGCAAAAGTTATTAGGTGGATCATACAAAATTATTTATGCACTGCCATTTACGTCTATTATCGACCAGAATTATCAGGCAATAGTCAATTTGCATAAAGCTGAACCAGACTTTCTCAAGAATGAAAGCTTATATTTATTAAAGCATCATCATCTGTCAAATACCGAATATAAGAATGAGGCGGAAGATTACCGGCAAGATGATGCAGAACTCTTAATTGAGAACTGGGATAGTGGCATTGTGGTGACCACCTTTGTTCAATTGTTGCAAAGCTTGATTGGACAACGGAACCGTATGTTGAAAAAATATCATGTCTTGACAAAAAGTATTCTGTTGCTGGATGAAGTGCAAGCAATCCCATTAGAGTGGTATAAGTTGGTTAACTGTGTTTTTCAGCGGATGACAGAGATGTATGATTGTCGCATACTGCTTATGACAGCTACTAAGCCGATATTCTTCGATGAAACCGTTGAACTTTTGGATAATAGTGAAGTATATTTTGCTCAAATGAACCGAACCTGTTTGCGGATAGAACTAGATGAGAGGACAGTGGAAGAATTTTGTGATTTTTTTATTACAATTTGGGAACCGGAAAAGTCTTGCTTGATTGTAGCGAACACCATTAATCAATCTGTTGAAATATATCAACAATTGCAGAAACAATTAGAGAATACTCACCTATATTATCTTTCGACCAATATAATTCCGTTGCAACGTCGTAAAGTTTTAGAGGAAGTTGAGTCTGTATTAAAAAAACAAGAGAAGATTATATTGATAGCAACACAGGTTGTTGAAGCCGGTGTCGATGTTGATTTTGATATGGTTGTGCGGGATTTGGCGCCGATTGATTCTATTATTCAGTGTGCTGGACGTTGTAATCGGCATGGTGATCGTGAGGGTGGGGATGTTTATGTTGTGCGGATAGTAAGAGAGTGGGAAGGGAAAAGTTTTGGTACATTAGTCTATGGGAGCAGTATGATACGGGCGGCACGAGCGGCACTTGAAAAAGCCGGAACAGTCATTCCGGAAAAGGAATATGGAAGACTTATAAATATTTATTATAATAAAATTAAAGAAATCATAGCGAACGAGCAGTCCGATAAAGTGATTGAAGCAATGAGGACACTGGACTTCTCTCCAGAGCAAGGAGTTGGCACGTTCACGCTGATTGATGATCAACGTGATTATGTGAATTTGTTTGTAGAATGGGATGAAACAGCTCAGTCGCTATTGGTGGATTTAGAAAAGAGTTTATCTTTATCGGATGCCAAAGAGAAGAGAAATCGGATGAAAGACATTGGAAGACAAATGCAACGATACATGATTTCTTTACCTCAGACATTAGCCATGCGGCACGAAAAAAAAGTAATTGGCTATGAGACGCTATATGTTTTAGGTCAAGGTGATATTGAACGGTATTATGATCCAATAACGGGTATCAAACGACAGGATAATTTTGATATGCAGTGCTATTAGTGCTATTAAGGAAATCATTTAATCATGGCGATGGGGAATTAAGTCTTCATGTTAGGATTATACGGACTAAGTTCAGAAAACGAACATTGCTTGCGGAATAAGAGCGACTATCATCCGGTTTGCTAGCTGGCGAAACACAAGGTGGAAGGTTTTGATCAATACCTGTAGTGTCGGGTGATTAGGAAGGTGAAGGCTGTGGATGTCTTAGAGTTTGCCGTTACCGGTACTCATATCTGGTATTATTACTGCTGTCAAAGGGAAGTCTGGCTGATGCTGCATCAGGTGAATGCCGACCAAGATGACGCCAATATGGATTTGGGTCGGTTCTTGCATGAAATGACATATGCCAGGGATCGCAGCAAAGAGATTACTTTGGGGAATATCCGGTTAGATATTGTACGGCAGGAAGACGACGAAATGGTTGTCGGTGAAGTTAAGAAAAGCTCGAAGTATTTGACCAGCGCTCGGATGCAACTGGCCTTTTATTTGCTTGAGTTAAAGGAGCGCGGCATAGCGGCGCGGGGTGAACTGCTTTTTCCTAAAGAAAGGAAACGGGAAGTGGTGGAACTAACGGCGGAATTGGAGCAGGAACTGGCAACAGCGACGGCAGCTATCCGCAGTCTGGCCGCTGAGCCCAGGCCGCCACAGGCGAAAAAAATAGCTCTATGTAGAAACTGTGCCTACAAAGAGTTCTGTTGGGCGTAGCGGAGGTGGCATAATGAAGAAAACCTTATATATTTTTTCTAACGGGCAGTTGCGGCGTAAGGACAATACTATTTTCTTTATGAACGAAGCGGGAGAACAAAAATACATTCCGGTAGAAGATACTTCCGAGTTGATGGTATTCGGCGAGGTGGATATTAATAAACGGTTTCTGGAGTTTTGCGCCCAGAAGGAAATCATTATTCATTATTTCAATAACTACGGTTATTACAGCGGCACCTTTTATCCGCGGGAGCATTATAACTCCGGCTATATGATTCTGCGCCAGGCCGCAGCCTATCTGGATGGGACGGCGCGACTGGGATTGGCGCGGCAGTTTGTCGCCGGTGCGGCCCTCAATATTCGTCAAGTCTTAAAATATTATCAGAACAGAGATAAAGATGTTGCTGAAAACTTAGCAGGAATTGAAGATTTGCGGGAAAAAATTCCTGCTATGCAGGAAATCCCAGCATTAATGGCGGTTGAGGGCAATATTAGAGAACAGTATTACAAAGCGTTCGATGCCATTCATGGGCAAAAGGATTTTGTGTTTGAAGGGCGTTCAAAACGGCCACCCAAGAATGAAATGAATACGCTGATCAGTTTTGGCAATGCGATTGTCTATTCGACGGTACTGAGTGAAATCTATAAAACCCATCTGGACCCGCGGATCGGGTATCTTCATTCGACAAATTTCCGGCGATTCAGTTTGAACCTGGATATTGCCGAAATTTTTAAACCTATCCTGGTAGACCGGGTTATTTTTACGTTGATTGGCAAGAAGATGATTAGTAAGAAGGACTTTAAGAAAGAGTCGGGTGGGTTGTTGTTAAAAGAAAATGGACGGCGGGTGTTTGTCGAGGAAATGGAAAATAGGCTGAAAACCACCATCACCCACCGCGATATTGGCAGTCCGGTGTCTTATCGCCGCTTGATTCGTTTGGAGTTGTACAAGCTGGAAAAACACCTGATAGGAGAGGCTGCCTACGAGCCATTTGTCTCGCAGTGGTAAAGTGGGCAGGGAAGGCAGAAAAATCATAAGATTGGTTGGGGAGACGAGGGAATACTATGTTTGTAATCCTGATGTATGATATGGGTGAAAAACGAGTGGCCAAGGCGCTGAAACGCTGTCGAAAATACTTAAATTGGGTGCAAAATTCCGTGTTTGAGGGAGAAATATCAGAGACCAATCTGGCTAAGTTAAAAATGGAACTGGAAAAAATCCTCGTTGACGATGAGGATTCGGTGATTATTTATACGTTGCGTACCACTCATTACTCTAAACGGGAAATTATGGGACTGCGTAAAGGCGGGCAGGATTTGATTATTTGAATAGTAGCTGTTGTTGGGAGATGACAATAAGGTATATGATGTGTTAGCTTCGGTGGAATCGCAGAACGGGAAATACTTTAAGTAAGGGATGGAACTTTGTGAGAAGTAGAAGCCTAGCTGTGATTGCTTTTTATCCGGTGACCTGCCATTTCTATGGCAGGATTTTTTTCGTTAATTATGGAATACAGAAAGAACTTTAAAAATATATTACTTTCATGCAATGAACATAGTAGTAATTTTGTCGTCGACTGGCAATAGCGTAAAAACACCGGGAGATCGACGACAAAACAAATGGCGGCCGAACTGAATTTAAGGAAAAATTGAGAAGCTTGCCTGTTTGCCAATTTTTCTATACAGGCAGAATTTTTGCAGGGTAAATGGGTTGATAGACTACCTATAAGGATTTGAAACTGGACAGGATATCTATTTAGAAAATGACAGTGCCGACGTTGATAGACTACCTATAAGGATTTGAAACTTCTGAC
>NZ_FODY01000009.1:59180-143273 GCF_900110485.1 Propionispora vibrioides
GATTTGAGCAAGCTTTTCCGTTGATAGACTATCTATAAGGATTTGAAACGGCGCTAAACTGGTGGAGTTGACTGTGGATGGCAGCGTTGATAGACTACCTATAAGGATTTGAAACTCCCAAACCACTATACCTCTCCAGGCCATTTCTCGTTGATAGACTACCTATAAAGATTTGAAACAGGGTTTTGGTCAATGTTTTGTATTGAGTATTGTTGTTGATAGACTACCTATAAGGATTTGAAACATTGATCAGATAAGGAATAACCAGTTTTTGCTTGATCGTTGATAGACTATCTATAAGGATTTGAAACTTATTTCTTCGGCCGAGGCCCTATGTTTGGATACGATAGTTGATAGACTACCTATAAGGATTTGAAACCTCAAACCACTAAGGGGCGAGGAAGAAAAAGCCTCACGCGTTGATAGACTACCTATAAGGATTTGAAACCCGTCCAAAGGTCTTCCGCTTCAACATATTTGACGTTGATAGACTACCTATGAGGATTTGAAATGCCATATCAACAACAGTTTTGGCAGTCAACGGGGGTGATAGTTGATAATTTGGTCGGTCAATGGCAGCTATACAATGGTAAAGGAGAGAACCTGTTATGGAAAATCAGGAAACGGATAAAGAACTGTATGTATTATGGAAAAGCGGTGATAAAGAGACTGCGTTGAGCATGGTGTTTATGTATACGCTAAATTCCAAGATAAAGGGCTGGTGGGAAGAGGTCACTTTGATGGTTTGGGGTCCTTCGGCCAAGCTATTGGCGACCGATGAAGAACTGCAGGGCAGGGTCCGACAGATGATGGAGGCCGGTGTTCATGTGACGGCTTGTATTTCCTGTGCTCAGATGTTTGGTGTGGCAGAAGATTTGCGCAACCTGGGGATTGATGTGAAGCCGTTGGGGTTGCCGCTGTCTGAGTTGCTGCAGGCTAACAAAAAGGTACTATCTGTCTGATATGTGTACTCGCCGTTTGTTAAAAGGGCTGTTGCGGTCTATCAGAATAAAGTGTAGTGTTTAAAAAAGCAGAAAAGCCAATGTCTTTTCTGCTTTTTTGCATGCCGGAAAAGAAACGTTTTTGGAGCAGTGACGAGAATTTTAAAATATATTTGTAATAATTTTGTTTTATTCTTATAGCATATAGATAATGAAGAGAGGGATTATTGATGCGTAGAATTATGTCCGTTTTGCTGTTGCTGTTGTTTTTGCTGCTGTCCGTTTCCGGGCTGCAGATGGCTTTTTCCTTCAAGGATAAGTCGTTCTTTTCATCGCAACAACCGCCAATAAATCATGATAACACACAAGTAACCAGTATAAGGCCGAAGAACTTTTATCCCAAAGAAATGCATGAGTGGGCCGGATTCTTATTTATTGGGGCCGGGTTAGTGCATATTGGTCTAAATAGAAAATCAATATGGCTTTATTTGAAACATGGTAACAAATAATATGGGTTGAAACGCTGCACTCAGATGTCTGAGGTGGTGGAAAATGCCAATAAACAAGATTATCTTGTTTATTGGCATTTTTTAATTATTGACTTGGATAAAAATTCCTGATAAATTTAATAATAGAAATGATGATAAAAATAGTAATAATTAAATTAATCATAATAAGAGTAGGAGGAGTTATTTTGTCTGAGCGGACTAATGATTACTTAAGTTATATGAGACTTGTCCTGGGGTTATACATCCTGAAAATTCTTCGCCAGGGACCGGCCCACGGTAATAAAATAGCTGAAGAAATAAAACGGCGCACGAAAAATTATTATTCCCCAAATACCAACCTGCTTTATCCTTTACTAAGGATAATGGAGGAAAAGGACTATATAGTCGGGGTGTGGGATAACCCCGTTACTCGTGGCAGACGTATTTATACAATTACCCAAGTGGGTAGTGCTTACCTCCCGGAGCTTGAGGTGAAGCTGAAAGAGCGGCTTAAGGAGGCGGAAGCAAGAATAGAAATCTTAAAGTCAGATCTATTGGAGAGTTAGTTTTTTGGTATAAGTACATTGGTCAAACTAAAGCAAAAAGTGAGGAAAACTCCGGGGAAAATGCCAAGTCAAAGTAAATGACTTTTCCCACTATTAGTTTGTTACCTAGTAAAGAGGGTTATTATGGTTAAGAAATATTTCATTTTAGTTACCGTATGCCTTGGAACGGTACTTAGCGCTTATGTCAGCAGTTGTGTCAATATTGCTCTTCCCAATATTATGGCGGCGCTGAACTTTAATATGGACTCCATTGTCTGGGTGTCACTGGGGTATATGCTACCCTATGGTTCTACTCTTCCTATAACCGGCAAATTGGGGGATCAGCTTGGCGCAAAGCCCCTCTATATAACGGGTCTAATCGTGTTTACTGTGGCTTCCATGCTGTGTGGCATAGCCGCCAGTTCCACTACTATGGTATTCTTTCGTATCCTCCAGGGGATAGGAGGCGGCTTAATATTACCCAATGCGATGACTATTGTTGCGCAAACCTTTGAGGGCAATGAACGGGGACAGGCGCTTGGCATATGGAGCGCCATAGCTGCCGCCGGCAGTGCGATGGGGCCGATACTCGGCGGCTATTTAATTGAACATTTTGACTGGCGCACGATTTTCTTTTCGGTTGCCCCGGTTTGTATCATAAGCATTGTTTTGGCCATTGTGGTAATACCTGTGTCGAAGCGCAATCCGTCGGCGAAGATCGATTATCCCGGCGCTGCGCTCCTCATAGTCAGTGTCAGTTGCCTGCTTATCGCTCTCAATCAGGGACAAAAGGAAGGTTGGGATTCTCTTTATATTCTTTCCTTGTTTTACGCTGCGTTTGCGGCGTTTACGCTGTTTTTAGCCGTAGAGAAATGGGTAGAGCATCCAATGGTTGAATATCATTTGTTTCGAAGTATGGATTTTTCAGTAGCTAATGCCATTGGATTCGTATCTTTCCTAGTTTATTATGGCGGCAATTATTTACTCCCCTTTTTCCTCAAGTCGATTCTGGACTATAATTCCGCAACAGCAGGAATGGCCATGCTGCCTTTGACGGCCTGCATGGTGGTGGCCTCGCCGATCGGTGGACGATTGGCTGACCGTCTCGGTTCGCGGCTGCCGGCATTTGCAGGTATCATGATGATTGCCGGTTCTTTATACTGGTTCGAGACGATCAATACCGATTATTCGCTTCATAATTTTGCCGTCAGATTGGCTTTGCTGGGCGTAGGGCTTGGATTTACTATGTCGCCGCTCACCAACTGTGCCATTTCTTCACTGCCGAAGGATAAAGTCGGCGTTGGTTCGGGTATTTTTAATTTCGGGAAAAATCTTGGCGGTAGCATTGGCGTGGTATTTGCGGAGACATTGTTAACGCGCCGTGAAATCTATCATACGGCAGGACTAAAAGAATATCTGAATCCGTCGACCCATGCTCCGCAGGAAATATTTAACATGATACGCACCTTATGGGGAAATCAGGGGATGGACAGTTCGGCGCTGGCTGTAGCAACACATGGCTGGATGACGGGGCAAGGGTTATTACCACAGCAGTACGCTATGCTCAAAGCTTTCCTGGGAGCGATGATATCACGACAAGCTTCTGTCTTATCCTTTCAAGATGTTTTTCACACTCTTGCGGTGATTTGCTTTTTGGGAGGGCTGTTAGCGCTATTTATTAGTCCCAATAGCAAAAACTAGCGAAACAGAAGCAGAAGAACCATGGCGGGTTGCTGCTTCTTTTATTGCAAGGGGAATGTATAGAATTGTACCTTGACGGTGAGAGTAAGGTTTGTTACTTTGATAGTAGAAAGCTTTGGGAGGCGTCTTATGGTACTAAAGGATCGATTACAAAGAAACGCCGGCTGGTGTGCACGATGCGTTATTGTCTAACCCAACTGGCGAGGCTGGGTCTAACGCTGCAGGTACTTAAAACAGCTTTTGCGGCAGGGTTGGCCTGGCTGGTTGCCTTGCTGATTCCGGGCAGTTCTTATCCGGTTTTTGCGCCGCTGGCAGCTATTTTAACCATGCAGGTGACAATCGCCGATTCCATAGAAAAAGGAGTATACCGGGTTTTGGGCGTTATTGTGGGAGTCACGGTCGGCGGGGCGATTGGTTCTTACTTTGCCGTTAATACAGTAACTATTTTCTTTGCGATTTTACTGGGAATATCGGCTTCGACTGCTTTTCGTTTAAATCCGCAAATCACTTCCCAGGTAGGGGTCAGCACCTTGCTGGTACTGGTTTACGGTCAGACGAGCGGCTATATGCTGGGCCGGATTTGGGAAACAATGATTGGCTCTCTTGTGGCCGTATTACTGAATATAGCGATTAGCCCGCCGCAGGCCAGCGTTGTCGCCCGTCAGGCCGTGGTTGTCTCCATCCGGCAACTGATGCTGGTGCTGGAGCATATGCTTGATGCCCCGACAGATACAGAAGTTAGCTTGCTTGAGGCAAGACAGATGGTAACGCGGATTGAGAAAGAGCATATGCAGATTATCCAGACAGCGCATGGTTTTCGTTACACTCCTTTTCAACGACGGGAAAGAAAGGCTATGTTTGAACTGGTTTTATTGATAAACCGGGTAGAACATATCAGTATTCAGATTCGCGGGATAGCCCGCAGCTTAGTAGATCTACATTCTTTGCCAGGCCAGACGTACGACTTTTCCAGCGTATTGAAGGATGTACGCCTGTGTCTTTTGATCTTTGCCCGTGCGGTTGCGGCCAATGATGCTGAGGCGAAAGAAGCGGCAGTTATGGCGGTAAGGGAGATGCGGGCTAATTTCTCACAATACTATTATGCTTTGCAGCATGAGGCGGACACGGCGCCGGAAGTGGGTGCCATTTTTTCGGATCTGGGCCGCATTCTTGATGAAATTGAGGATAAGTTCCCTGCCTTAAATGCGCAAGCTGCCGGGAGCGGCCGGCTCTTTCCCGGCATTGACATTTCCGCCAATGAGTAAAGGCCACCTGTCATGCAGTTGTCATGCTGTTAGATTAGTGACCGATTCCTTGTGTGCATCTCCAGGTTTTGTTTATTGAATTTGAGGCAAGCATATGCTATATTGATGGTAATAAAACGATGGGAGTTGAAAAGATGATTATTCTTTCTTGCTAATTTTTAAAGCATAATCAAATCATGGGCGAAAAGGCCTCTTGTTTTGTTGTGCTTAGGCAAGAAAGATACAATTCTTTTCAACTCAGTCCTATATCTTTGTCATGCCCGGTGCCGGGCCTGGCTTTGCTGTGTGGTATGAGCTGCAGGAATGTTCTTTCTTGCAGCTCATACTTTTTTTGCAGGAGGATATAAGCTGATGTCATTAATTAATATTTCAAATCTAACTTTTGCTTATGAGGGAAGTTATGATCCTATTTTTGAAAATGTGAGCTTTCAGATGGACACGGACTGGAAGTTGGGTTTCATCGGCCGGAATGGCAGGGGAAAGACTACTTTTCTTAATCTGCTGCTGGGTCGCTACGAATATAGCGGGACCATTGCGGGCAGCGTGGACTTTGAGTATTTTCCCTTTGTGGTAACCCGTCCGGAAGAACTGGCGAGAGATGTGCTGGAGAGCATCTGCCCCGGCTGTCCGGATTGGCAAGTACTGCGGGAGCTTTCGCTGCTCCAGGTGGACGGCGAAGTGCTGTACCGCCCCTTTGCCACATTATCGCAGGGCGAGCAGACCAAACTGTTATTGGCAGCTTTGTTTTTGAAGGAAAATAGTTTTCTTCTGATTGACGAGCCGACCAATCATCTTGACCGGGAGGCGCGGGCCAGCGTCAGCCAATATCTTAATACGAAAAAGGGCTTTATTCTGGTGTCCCATGACCGTGCTTTTCTCGATAGTTGTATTGATCATGTGCTTTCCATCAATAAGACTAACATCGACATTCAGAAGGGTAATTTCTCGACCTGGTGGGAAAATAAGAGGCGGCAGGACCAGTTTGAACTTGCCGAGAATGAAAAACTGAAAAAGGACATTGCCCGCCTGTCCTCTGCCGCCAGGCGGACGGCTAACTGGTCGGACCAAGTGGAACAAACCAAGCTGGGCAGCAAGAACTCCGGCTTGCGGCCCGACCGGGGCTATATTGGCCATAAGTCGGCCAAGATGATGAAGCGGGCGAAGAGCATCGAGGCAAGGCAGCAAGCGGCTATTGAGGAAAAAGCCGGTCTGCTGAAAAATATCGAAAACGCCGGACGGCTGCAAATGACGCCGCTCGACTTTTATACCCAGCGGCTGGTGGAGGTGGGAAAACTCGATATCTTCTACGGAAACAGGGCCGTTTGCCGGCAGGCGGATTTTACGATTGAACAGGGTGACCGCATTGCGCTTAGCGGCAAAAACGGTTCGGGTAAATCCAGTCTGATCAAGTTGATTTGCGGCGAAGCCATTGCCTATACAGGTACGTTCCGGAAAGCCAGCCGGCTCGTTATATCCTATGTGTCGCAGGATACTTCAGGCCTTACGGGCAGTTTGCGCGATTATATCCGCGGCTATGGTATTGACGAAAGCATTTTTAAGGCGACCTTGAGAAAACTCGATTTTTCGCGGGTGCAGTTTGAAAAAGATATGGCCGATTTCAGCGGTGGCCAGAAGAAAAAGGTGCTGCTGGCCAGGAGCCTTTGTGAGAAAGCTCATTTGTATGTCTGGGACGAACCGCTTAATTTTATTGATGTAATTTCCCGGCTGCAGCTTGAAGAAGTGCTGCTGGAGTTTTCGCCGACTATTTTGTTTGTTGAGCATGACAGCCAGTTTTGCAAGAATATAGCCACCAAGGTAGTAATGCTTTAGCCTGCTTTATCTATAAGGAAAGAGCTTTAAATTAATACTGGCATACCCGCGCGACGACAAACGGGTATGCCTTTTGCTGTATGTGGGGGCAGGAATTATTTGTTTTTTGAGAAAGTATACATATATACACTAGGAGTCCGACATAAGGAGGCAGGATGTACGGGAGAATGGACTTTTTGTATACCTGGTAAAGCCGGAGCGGTTTTGCCGTAATCATATGGAGGAGGCTATCAACTATGAATCGAAACAAACTTGTTATTGTTGGCGTGGGGCATGTGGGATCGGCGGTCCTCAATTGTGCGCTTGCCTTTCAACTGGCTTCGGAGATCGTGCTGATTGATACGGACGGGGAAAAGGCGGCAGGAGAGGCGCTGGATACCAGTCATGGTACGCCGTTTGCCTATTACAGCCCGAATATTGATGTCCATGATGGCGATTACGAGGAATGCCGGGATGCCGACGTCATTATCATTGCGGCCGGGCCAAGTATTATGCCTGGTGAAAAACCAGACCGTCTGGTGCTGGCCGACCGGAATGTGAAGACCATTCGGGAGGTTATGTCATCCATTGTCCGCTATACGCAGGAAGCGGTTATCATCATCATTACCAATCCGTTGGATGTCATTTCCTACTGTGCGCAAAATTTCTTCGGCTATCCGAAGGAAAAGATCCTCGGTACCGGGACTACCCTGGAAACGGCCCGGCTCAGACGGATTCTGGCCAATCACTACAGTGTGGACCCGAAGGATGTACAGGGCTATATGCTGGGCGAGCATGGCAATTCGGCTTTTCCGGCCTGGAGTCTGGTCAGTGTGGCCGGTATCGCTTACGATAAGCTGGACGCTTATTTTCAACCGGCTAAGCCTCTGGATACGGCGGCGGTAGGACGTCAGGTCGTTCAGGTTGCTTACGATGTTTTGAGCTTCAAGGGTTGTACAAACTCGGGAATAGCGGTGGTGGCCTGCCGGATCGCCAGGGCTGTTTTATCCAATGAGGGCAGCATTTTCCCGGTTTCCACAACTCTTGAAGGCGAGTACGGTTTGAGCCGGGTGTCGCTCAGCCTGCCTTGCCAGATCGGGGCCGGCGGCGTTAAACGGCGGCTAGCGGTACCCCTGACGGCGGAGGAAACAGAAAAACTCAGGCAAAGTGCGGCCAGCATTTCCCAGGTGCTGAGAAATACCGGCTTGCTGAGTTAGGCTGCGAAAATGGAGTAAAAAATAAAGGCGCTTTACTTTTCCGGGACTGCGGGATTAGCCGTGTTTGCCGGTAAAGGTAAAGCGCCTTTTTTCAATTAGTCTACCTGATAACCCGAAAGAAAGAGAAATATTATCCGATAATTACGGATTGTTGCCACTTTTTTCTGACAATTGTTATTCTTGTTCGTCATATAGATCAATTATACAATACAAGTAGAAAAGGTCGAAGCAACCGCAGCTTCAATAAACCAGGCGGTGGCGACCTAATAAGGAGCTTTGAGTATGGTTCTTACCGCACGTCGTCAGGAACTGATAAAAATTTTAGAGGCTACCGACCACGACGCACCTCTGACGGTCAAACAGTTGGCCGGACGGTTTGGCGTCAGTGAACGGACCATTCGCTATGATTTGGATTTTGTGGAAGAAGCGCTGAGACACAAAGGCCTTGCTTTATGCAAGCAGACTAACCGGGGAGTTTGGATCGAAGCGACTGCCGGTCTGACCGAACTGCCCCGTATGGCTTTCCGGGATTATGTGCTTTCCCGGCGGGAACGTTGCCAGGCTATTGTGGTCTACCTGCTCGCCGCCGGTCAGGCGGCAGCGGCCGAAGAGCTGGCAGAGCACCTGCTGGTCAGCCGCAGCACCTTGCTGGCCGATCTGGAGAGCGTAAAGGAGTTGCTGGTTAAATACCAGGCGGAGCTTGCTTCCAAACGCGGCCTGGGTCTGTGGATCGAGGGAAAGGAAAAGAACCTGCGCAATCTGCTGGTTCAGATTTTCTGCACAGGAACCTATGATGTCAGCGCGCCGGAGCAGCAGGCGGGAGAGTATCCCTATGAAGCGGAACTCTTTCATGCCTATGCCGGAACATTGCCGGTAGCAGAGCTGGCCACCTTTATGATCCGGCTACTGCAAGAGCAGGGCCTATCCTATACGGACTTTTCCATTAATTATATGGTGATTTCCCTGACTGTTCAGCTAAAACGGCTGCAGCAGGGCCGGCGGCTGGAAGAAGCCGATAGCGGGGGATTAAGCGGTATGAGCGGCAGCTTCTTTAACGGTCTGGCCCGGCAGATGGCCGCCGAACTTTCCCGTTACGACCGCCGGATTGGTGAGGAAGGGGAAGTGAACTTTATCATCCGGCAACTGCTGGGCAGCCAGATTTCCTGCTTTTCGCGGCTGGATGAGGGCGAACGGCAAAAGGTGAATCTGCTGGCCCTCAACTTGGCTGAAAGCTTTATCAAAAGCTGTCAGCGGTGGCTGGGCGACATTTACGTCGATGATGAGGAACTGCTCTACGGGCTGGCCCTGCATTTGCAGCCGGCTATCGAACGGGCTCGCTGCAAGGTTACGCTGACCAATCCGATGCTGCCACAAATCCGGGAAAAATACGGTGAATTGTTTGCCATTGTACTCAAGGCTGTCCGGGAAATTGAACAGGAGCTAGGTGCCGGGCTTTCCGAGGATGAAATCGGCTACCTGACCATTCATTTCGGGGCGGCTATTGAACGGAAAAAAAGCCGGGCCCAAAAAAGTCTGAAGGTGGTACTGGTCTGTGGCAACGGGATCGGTACAGCCAAGCTGTTATCCATTACGCTGAAAAGCCGGATGCCCTATTTGGACATTGTCAAGGTATTGTCGCTGTACGAATGGAAGCAGCAGACGGTCAGCGGTGTTGATCTGGTGATCAGTACCGTGCCGCTAAAACGGCAGGACGCGGCAGTGCTCCATGTGTCACCCATTCTGTCGGCTCTGGAGATGCAGGTCATTGAGAACCAGATTCAGAGCGTGTATCATAAAAAATTCGCCGCCGTAGAGGCGCTTGCCTTATCCGGCTCCCTGCTGGGGCTGAAAGACGTACTGCTACCGTCCTCCATCGAACTGGATGTCCGGGCCGGTTGCTGGGAGGAGGCTATCCGGCAGGCAGGCCGGCTGCTGGTGGCCGGCGGGGCGGCCGAGGAACGGTATATTGACAGTATGATTGCCTGTGTAAAAAAAATCGGCCCCTATATTGTTATCGCACCAGGCATTGCTATGCCGCATTCGCGTCCCGAGGACGGGGTCAAACGGATTTGCCTCAGTATGGTCAGACTGGCGGAGCCGGTTTCTTTCAGCGACACCAGGTATGAACCGGTCGATTTGGTCTTTGCCTTTGGCGCCGTCGACCATGAATCCCATTTCCGGGTTCTTTCCGAGCTGTGGCAAATGCTGAAGGAACCGGCTACGGTACAGGGCTTGCGCCAGGCTGCGGATAAAGCGGCGGTGCTGGCGCTGATACCGGACTGCCAGCCGGAGTTTCAGTAATGAATTAAAAGCAGAAAGGATAACAAGCCATGTTGACGGACCTTCTTACAGCAGATGTCATCCGCTTACATGTCGGATGTGACAGTTGGCGAGAGGCGGTGAAAAGCGGCACCGACCTTTTGGTGAATAAAAACTGTGTTGAACCGCGCTACCAGCAGGCTATTGTGGCCAATCACGAAACGCTGGGACCGTATATGGTCATTGCGCCGGGCATTATGCTGGCTCATGCCCGGCCGGAAGACGGGGTGAAAACGCTGGCCATGAGTCTGATTACCCTGAAGGAGCCTGTTGCTTTTGGCAACAAAACCAACGATCCGGTTAAATTGCTGATTACGCTGGCCGCACCAAACCGGAATTCGCATCTGACGGCTTTATCGCAGCTTATGGAGCTGCTGATGAATGCCGAAGATATCAGAAGCATTATGGACGCAACGAAAAAGGAGGCGGTACTGGCAATCATCAGCCGCTATTCTTAAGAGACCGCCGGGGGCGGTCAGTGAACCGGAAAATAAGTGAAAAAAGGGGGGACCAGACGATGAAAATTCTGGTATGCTGCGGCAGCGGTCTGGGCAGCAGTTTCATGATTGAAATGAACATCAAAAAAATACTTAAAGAAAACAACGTGGCAGCTACGGTGGATCACAGTGATCTGTCCTCAGCGTCGGGGATTAAAGCCGACATCTACGTCGGTACCAGAGATATTGCCAGCCAGCTAACGGCGCTGGGTGGCAAGGTGGTGTCCTTAAACAGTATGATCGACATGAAGGAATTGAAGGAAAAATTACTGGCTGCCTTGGGGGACAGTGGAGCCATATAGTAAGAATGGAGGAGGGAAAGCATGTTAAAGTTTATTACCGATGTTCTTAGTGTTCCTGCTATTTTAGTCGGCATTATTTCGATGGTCGGTCTCTTGGTTCAAAAGAAAAGTGGTCCCGATATCTTGAAAGGGACAGTAAAAACCATTCTTGGATTTCTCATTCTTGGCGGCGGGGCCGGTATTGTTGTCGGCGCGTTGTCCAGCTTCGGTGTCATGTTCCAGCATGGCTTCGGCATCAACGGGGTGGTGCCGCACAATGAAGCGATTGTGGCTCTGGCGCTCAAGACTTATGGAACGCAGACGGCGCTGATCATGGCTTTCGGCATGGTGATGAATATCGTCATCGCCCGATTGACGCCGCTTAAGTACATCTTTCTTACCGGACATCATACCTTATATATGGCTTGTATGATTGCCGCCATCTTGACGGCCGGCGGCATGGGCGGCGCCTCATTGGTTATCGTGGGGTCGGTGGTATTAGGTTTTGTCATGGCCTTCTTTCCGGCGATTGCTCAGCCGACGATGCGTAAAATTACCGGCACCGATGATGTGGGCTTCGGTCATTTCAGCACCTTGGGCTATGTATTTTCGGCCTGGGTCGGTTCGCTGGTAGGCGACCGGGAAAAATCCACCGAGGATATTGATTTTCCTCAGGGTCTGAGCTTTTTGCGCGATTCTTCGCTGGCCGTATCGCTGGTCATGGCTGTGCTGTACTTTATCGTAGCGCTGGCTTCGGGACAGGGCTTTGTGGAAAAGGAACTGAGCGGCGGTCAGCATTTCCTGGTGTTCGCGCTTATTCAAGCCATCACTTTTGCCGGCGGCGTATACGTCATCCTGGCCGGGGTACGGCTGGTGCTGGCGGAAATTGTACCGGCTTTTACCGGTATTGCCACCCGGATTGTGCCTAACGCAAAACCGGCATTGGATTGTCCGGTCGTCTATCCCTATGCGCCTAATGCCGTGCTGATTGGCTTTTTATCCAGCTTTGCCGGCGGTGTAGTTGGCATGATGGTCTTACTGCTGCTGGATAAATCCATACCGGGTCTGCCGATCATTCTGCCTGGTGTAGTGCCCCATTTCTTCTGCGGTGCTACGGCCGGGGTATTCGGCAATGCCACAGGCGGTATCCGCGGCTCCATCTGCGGCGCTTTTGCCCAGGGGCTGTTGATTACCTTCCTGCCTGTGCTCTTGATGCCGGTATTGGGCAACCTGGGCTTTGCCAATACCACCTTCAGCGATGCTGATTTTGGTGCGGTCGGCATTATTCTGGGCAATGCTTTACGCTGGTTTGGTATGTAGAACACGGTAGAAAACACGTAGCACAGAAGGGGAAAAACAAAATAAAAATAAATATCCCTCGGTATATGTGGCGGGGGATATTTATTTTGTAAAAAAATCTAATCCGAGGTGGAAAAAGAGATGAATGAGCAAGAGCTGAAAAAATTAAAACTGTTATCAGCTAAAATCCGGGTTAATGTGATTAAGATGCTTAAAAATTTAGGACATGGACATATTGGTGGCTCATTAAGTATTGTGGAATTAATGAGTGTACTGTATGGAAAACAACTGAATTATGATCCGGAAAATCCACAAAAAGAAGATCGCGATATGGTGGTGCTAAGCAAAGGCCATGGCGGTCCCGGATGGTACAGTGCGTTGGCGGAAGCAGGCTTTTTTAACAGAAAGTTGTTATTTACCTTGAATCAAGGGGGAACAAGACTTCCCTCTCATCCTGATCGCAGGTATACACCGGGTGTTGATATGACAACCGGTTCATTAGGACAGGGAGCTTCGGTAGCAGCAGGAATGGCTACAGGCATGAAATTAAAAGATAGTGAACAATATGTTTACGTTATCATCGGCGATGGAGAATTGAATGAAGGGCAGTGCTGGGAAGCGTTCCAGTATATAGCCAATTATAAGTTGAACAATTGCATTGTCTTGATCGACGATAATAAGAAACAGCTTGACGGGACAACCCGAGAGATTATGAATCAGTTTGATATTGCTAAAAAGATGGAAGCCTTTGGATTTTATGTTCAAAAAATCAAAGGAAATGATGAAGCGGCTATAAATGAAGCGATAGAAAAAGCAAAAGAAGTTAAGGATAGTGCAGTTTGTGTCGTTTTGGACACAATTAAAGGGCAGGGGATTCCATTTTTTGAAACGTTGGCAGGAAATCATTCAGTTAAGTTCAACAATGATGAGATCAACCATGCCGCTGATGAAGCTATCAAACAACTTGAGGCATTTATTGGAGGAGGTCGGTTATGATGTTTAAGCTTACTGGTGACCGTTCGAAAAAAGGCCGTGAGTTAAGGCTGAGCATTGTGGAAACAATACAGGAATTGATGAAATATGATGATACTATTGTTGCCTTGGATGCAGACTTAGCCGAACCTAGCGGCTTTAATAAAATTAAAAAATCCAACCCTGATCGTTTCATCCAATGCGGGATTAGTGAAGCCAATATGGTCGGTGTATCGGCTGGCTTATCCGTCATGGGCTTTAAGCCTTTTCTTCATTCATTTGGGCCATTTGTAACAAGGCGTGTTTATGATCAACTTTACATATCTGGTGCCTATGCCCACACTACTTTACATATATATGGATCTGATCCCGGATTTACTGTTGCTCAAAACGGGGGAACTCATACAACCTGGGAAGATATGGCCTTAGTGCGCGCCATTCCTAATTCAGTCATCTGTGATGCAGCAGATGACATACAACTGTCGTGGATCATAAAGGAATTTGCTAAAATGGAAGGCATCCATTATGTCCGTGCTAACCGTAAGGCCGTTAGGAATGTTTATGAAGCCGGGTCAAGCTTTGAAATCGGCAAAGGAAATGTTATTAAAAAGGGTACGGATGTTTTAATTATAGTAGCCGGGCAATTAGTCAGTGATGCTTTGGATGCTGCCGATCTGTTAGATAAAAAAGGCATATCTGTTGAAGTCATTGACATGTTTACTGTCAAGCCTCTGGATCAAGAACTATTATTAAATGAAGCAGTTGGCAAACAAGCAATAGTGACTTTTGAAAACCATTCCATAACCGGAGGATTAGGAAGTGCAGTGGCGGAAACAATTGCTGAAGCCAATGTTGGTATCAAATTTAAGCGACATGGAGTTGACGAGCGGTTTGGACAGGTAGGTACTGCTGAGTTCCTGCAAAAGGAATACCGGCTTACAGCCGAAGATTTAGTTAAAACCGTGGAGGTACTTTATGAACGTTAATAAATTAATTGATCATACCTTATTGAAAGCAAATGCAACTAAAGATCAAATAACAAAATTATGTAATGAAGCAATCAAGTATGAGTTTGCCAGTGTTTGTGTTAATACTTGTTGGGTAGATTACTGCCATGGTTTACTGCAAGGCAGTGATGTTAAAGTGTGTTGTACGGTGGGCTTTCCGCTTGGTGCCAATGCCACCCCGGTGAAAGTTTTCGAAGCCGGTAATGCCATTAAAGATGGGGCACATGAAATTGATATGGTGATCAATATAGGCGAATTTTTATCAGGAAACTATGGGATGATCGAAAATGAAATTAAGGAAGTCGTAGCAGTGGCTGATGGTCATTGTGTGAAGGTAATTATAGAGACTTGCTTGTTAAACGATGAACAAATTATTAAGGCCTGTGAACTTGTCAGCAAGACGAAAGCGGCTTTTGTTAAGACCAGTACAGGCTTTAGTACTGGGGGAGCTAATCCAAGAATCGTGAAACTTATGAAGGATACTGTTGGTGATACCGTAAAAGTAAAAGCTGCAGGGGGCGTACGTAATAAAGAAGAGTTAAAATTAATGATTGAAGCCGGGGCTGACCGAATTGGTACAAGCAGCGGTGTTGCTTTAGTCAGTGATGAATAAATAATCGATAAGTACGTGCCAACTATGGACAAAAGGGCAATGGTTTTTAAACCATTGCCCTTTGTATTCTAATGGTGCTAGCGCCGGATTTTTAGTATAATCTAAGGAGGCTAACAAGGCTTGTCTATAAAAATATCCACCCCAAGGGCGATGGACAAAGAATGAACTGGATAATGCCATATGACTTTATTAGATATAAAATGATATAATATGATTTAAAATGGTTGAAACTTAAAATAATCGATTGTATAATGAAAGCAGGTGGAATTCATGTTGGCAAAAGAAAGATTGTTATTTGTGCTTAACAGACTGCACATCCAGCCATCGGTTTCGATCAAGGCTTTGTCGGAGGAATTGGGAGTTTCCATATCGACCATCCAGCGGGATTTGCGAATTCTGGAAGATCAGGGGAAGATTCAGCGGGAACGCGGCGGCGCCCTTAATAAGGAACTGACCGACACCCTATCCAACCTGACCGAGCGACCGGTGGGCGAAAAGGAATTAATTAACCTGCCGGCTAAGCAACTGGTTTGTGTCAAGGCAGCGGAGCTCATTAAGAATGGCGACTGTATTTTTATTGATTCGGGCACGACGCCGGCTCATCTGGTGCCGCTGCTGGCGAACAAGGAAATCAAAGTGGTCACCAACAGTGTGTATGCTCTCGATAAGCTGGTTAAGGAGTACCGGGGAGAAGTCTATGTGCTGGGCGGTCAGTTCAATGCCAAATACGATATGAATATGGGACCGATTACACTGGAGGAAATCAGTAAGTTCCGTTTCGATCACGCCTTCTTGGGAGTAAGCGGGATTGATCTGGACAGCGGTGAAATTTTTTCGGCCGACTTTGCCATCGGTGCTATAAAGCAGATGGTTATGAAGCGGTCGAATCATACTTACGTGCTTAGTGATGACTCGAAATACTCAATTAAAGCGCTGTGCACCTGGGCTAATTTGACCGAATTTGACCTGGTGTTTGTCAACAGTTTTCCCGCCAACAGAAAGAAACTGAAGAATATAGTGGTTTGTGAGACATAAGCGGGAGGCGAGTGAAAAATGGCAGTGGCAATAACGGAGATAAGGTTGGACGATAACGGGATATATCCCTTGCAACTGAGACCGGTGTATAAAGAGGTGATATGGGGTGGGCGGTCGTTGGAGCAGCTTTTTGCGAGAACGCTGCCCGGTCCTTGCATTGGTGAGAGCTGGGAGCTTTGCACCCATGAACATGGCACCAGTATAGTGGCAAACGGTTGCTGGGAGAACTTGAGTCTGACCGAGGTAATTGCCCGTCAGCCGGCTGCCATCCTGGGGAAAGCGTATCAGAACCAGAACCGGTTGCCTTTATTAATCAAATATATTGATGCCAATGACCACCTGTCCATTCAGGTGCATCCCGGCGAGGCCGAGGCCCTCACGGCGGAGGGGGAGGCCGGGAAGAGTGAAGCCTGGTATATCGTAAAGGCCGATGACGATGCGGAAATCGTGTTCGGTCTGGCCGAAGGAACCACACGGGAAACGTTTCAGCAGGCAACTCGGGCCGGTAGCGTGGAACGGCTCTTGCGGCGGGTAAAAGTGCGGACCGGTGATATGGTGTTTGTACCGGCCGGGACGGTTCATGCCCTGCTCAAAGGACTGGTGGTCTGTGAAATACAGCAAAATTCCGATACCACCTATCGCATTTATGATTACGACCGGGTCGACAGCCAGGGACAAAAACGGCCACTCCATTTGGAACGGGCGTTGTCGGTCATCAAGTTTGACCAACAGCCGGCCGTGGAATTTTCCCATTCCGCTCTTTACTGCCCCTACTTTTCCGTTGAAAAGTGGGACGTTAAGGGCGGCCGGGAAGACCGGCCGGGAGACCGGTTTGCCGCGTACTGTGTTTTGCAGGGGCAGGGTCGGGTCAGCGGCAATGGTGTGACCGTCGAACTCCGGGCCGGTGCTACGGTGCTCTTGCCGGCGGCCCTACCCGCTGTTCACCTGGAGGGAGACTTGACCCTGCTGCGGGTGCAGTAGGATCGGCTAAAAATGAGATAAACCGAGTGCCCCAGGACAATAAACGGCCGCTATAGAGGATTGCTTGAAGCAATTCGCCTATAGCGGCCGTGTTAGTTTTAGCTCTCACTATCCGTGTGAAATCAGTGGTTTTCCAGTGTGGCAAAAAAAGCCGATAAATCCTCCGCCGGCATGGGCGGACTGAATAAGTAGCCTTGCACGATGGGACAGGCGTATTTTTTCAGACAGTTGAATTGATCCAGTGTTTCCACGCCTTCGGCAACGGCACTAATCCGCAGGTGTCGGGCCAAATCCAGGATGGTCTGCAAAATGGCTTCGTTGTCGATATTGGTCGGGACATCCTGAATAAACGTTTTGTCAATTTTCAGTACGTCGATTGGGAAACTTCGTAAGTACATGAGCGAAGAATAGCCGATGCCGAAATCATCCAAGGCCAGGCGTACCCCCATGGCCCGCAGCGAGTTCATGATCGGCAGCACCAGATCGGCGTGAGTCAGGGCTACCGTTTCCGTGATCTCCAACTCCAGGCACTCCGGTGACAGGCCAGTCTCTTCCAATACATGGCGGACTTTGGCCAGGAACGAGGGGTGCTGCAACTGTTTAACCGATATATTGACGGAAATGCGGACCGGAATCTGGCCACCCCGCTGCCAGGTGGCGCACTGCCGGCAGGCGGCGTCCAGCACCCAGTCGCCAATGAGTACGATCAGGCCGGTTTCCTCGGCCAACGGAATGAAGGTGCCGGGATAGAGCAGGCCGCGGTTGGGATGCTGCCAGCGAACGAGTGCCTCGACCCCGATAATGTGGGCGTCACTGGTAATCTGGGGCTGATAGTGAAGCACGAATTCCTGCTGATTGATGGCCTGGTGCAGCTCGGCTTCCAGGATTAGTTTGTCCAGGCAGGCGGCATGCATTTCTTCATCAAAGAAATGGTATCTGTTTTTTCCCTTCTGCTTGGCCTCGTACATAGCCATATCGGCGGCCTTGATCAGGGAGTCGGCGTCCTGGCCGTCTTTGGGATACATGGCAATGCCTACGCTGGCTGAAACATGTAGGTCGTTGCCGTTGAAGTTCCAGGAACTGTTGATGGCTTCAATGGCTGCCTGGATGATGCCAGCGATATGATTATAGTCCTGAACCTGTGGGAGCAGCAGAATGAACTCATCACCGCCCAGCCGGTAGATCTGGCCGATGCCTTTCAGACAGCGCTGCAGCCGGAGAGAAACTTCTCTTAAAAATGCATCGCCCGTCGAGTGGCCCATGCCATCGTTGATGCGTTTGAAATCGTCAAGATCAAAAAAAGCGATGGCAAATTGTTCGCCCAGTTTGTCTTCCCGGTGTTTACGGGTATCGATATGATCAATCAACTGCAACCGGTTGGGCAGCTTGGTCAGTGTATCATGATAGGCGAGATGAAGCACGGCTTTTTCCGTTTCCTGCAGTTCATGGACCTTTTTTTCCAATATTTCGGTGCGTTCTTTGACAATCCGTTTTAGTTTGGAATTGAAGAGCATAAAGGCCAGCAAAGCGAGGGAGAGGAGGCCGATGATGACGAACAGCGGCAGGATAACAGTGCGGTATCCCGCAGAACCGCCGGTGTCATTGACATTGTATAGAAAGTTTTCTAAGGCAAAGCCCGGCTTCAACAGACCGAAGCGCTGATGAATTTCTACGATTTTGGCCCAGCGGCCGGGATTCATATGTCCCAGTTCCACGTAATCGGGCAGAATAATCTTATTCATCTCATTGGCCTCAAAACGAAGCCTTTCCGGTGAGAGGGAGGGATTGTACTTGGCCAGAATGAGGCCGATCAATTCCTCCTGGTGGTTCATGGCGTATTCCCAGCCTTTTAAACTGGCGCGGGTAAAGCGCTTTACCAGGTCCGGATCGGCCTGAATGGTATTGTCCGTAGTAAACAGACAATCGCCATAATAGTCGATTCCGTAATTGATCGGATTGATCACGTGAACAGGCAAGCCTTGCTGTTGCAAGGAAAATAACTCCGCCGTGCTGTAGCCGGTGATGGCGTCCACTTTTCCGCCGCTGAGAGCAGCCAGGTCCCAATTGTGCGAAAGTAAGGTTACCTGGTTGGAATCAATGCCTTCGTTATTAAGCATCGCCAAAATGTCGGTGCTTTGCTCAGGCACCAGCATAATCTGCTTATGTTTCAGATCATGAGGAGAAAGGATGCCTGCATCCTGGCGGCTGATTAAAACCTGGGGTGAGTGCTGAAAGATGGCGGCGATTACTTTTATCGGGGCGCCCCGATCGCGGGCAAGCAGGAGTGATGTATTATCAACGCCGAAAGCGGCGTGGCCGTCCACTACTTCCTGTACCGGATTGATGCCCGGATAGCCTTCTTTTAACAGGACCGTCAAGCCTTCTTCCCGGTAGAAGCCTTTTTCGATGGCGGCATAATATCCGGCGAATTGAAACTGATGGGTCCATTTTAATTGTAAAGTTACCGTTTCGGCATGGCTAGTGTAGGGAAGGAAGATAGTGATACATAATGTGATAAAAAATAATAGCGGCTTTAATAAGGCGGACACGGATAAAACCTCCAGGAAAGTAAAGTGGAAAAGAAAGGGATGTTGCAGAATCTTGGTTTTATTGCCAAATTGCGTCAATTGTGATATTCGCTATGATTCCTGGGCTACCCTTTTAAAAAAGCTAAAGTATTTACAGATTCTTTAGAAAAATTTATTCTCCCTATGCCTTGCGCCGGTACAGGAGCCTGATAGTATCCTTTAGGATAGTAACCTACCAATTGGTAAGTTCTTGTTAAGCGGCTTGCCAGCAGGTACTATTATAAATAGTAACCATATAAGGAGGAGCAACATGGAAACAGTAAAGCAATGGCATCAGGCGGCTGTCGGCCAACGGGTTGTGGCAGCGTTGCAGAAAAACGATTTTGACGCCCGGTATGTGTCTACCTTGGCGGAGGCGGCCGATTTCATCATGGAGCAGGTAAGTCCAGGTATGAAAGTGGGCTTTGGCGGTTCGATGACCATCAAGGACATGGGCATACAGGAAAAGGTCCAGGCTGCCGGTGGTACCGTTCTGGATCATGGGACGCCGGGACTGACACGGGAAGAAGCGGTGGCAGTGGCCAGAGAGGAATTGCTTAGCGATCTCTATCTGTGCAGCAGCAACGCGGTTACCTTAGACGGCAGGCTGGTGAATATCGACGGGATGGGAAACCGGGTGAGTGCGCTCAGCTTCGGTCCGAAAAAAGTGATTGTGGTGCTGGGCATCAATAAAGTGTGCCAGGATGAAGCGGCGGCTTTTGAACGGCTGGAAACGATTGCTTCTCCCATGAACAACAAACGGCTGGACATCCCTAATCCCTGCACCAAAACCGGGGTTTGCATGGACTGTCAGGGGCCCACTCGTATTTGCCGGGTTTATTCGGTCATCAGAAGAAAACCGGTGGCAACGGATATGACAGTGGTCATAGTGGGCGAAAACGGCGGTTATTAATTTAGGGAACACTGATTTATTCACACCGCGCAGCCAGGCGGATCTTTTTCCGCCTGGCTGCGTCAGCAAAACCTTGAAATAGGAACCGCTGTTCCTGCGCTTTTACTTCCTTGCCAGCCGAAAAAATCTCTCGCCAGGTCGGCAGGCTCATAAAAATCAGCGGTTCCCTCGGTAATAAAATCCCCTGTGAAAAACCAGCAATTTGGTTTTTCACAGGGGATTTTGCTTGCCGGATTATGACTCTGCCACCCAGGGCAAGGAAGAGGCCGGATCAAGGCATACCAATGAGGCTAACATCTTACCGGCTTGTGTGGTGTGCCGCGGGGATTACCATAATTTAAATGATAGACAGATTGGATGAATTTTGATAAAGTGTAATCAAGGACAAGTGTATTTATATGGTGAACAAGATGCAACACTTGTTCTTGAAAAAACAAGGTTGATAATAAAAATGTGGAACTAAAAGGAGGGTCAGCGTATGAATGGTTTTGATTTTGCCAGCATGATTCAAAAAGATCGCAGTGAGAGGAAGCATCAGCAGTTTAGCGGTACCTTGCTGGATTATCTGTCGATTGTCAAAGAAAACCCGAAAGTGACTATGCTGGCTCACCAGCGCATGTATGAACTGTTGTCCGGTCCTGGTGCCGAGGCCGTCAAAACGGAGGAAAACTCCAGACTGAAACGGATTCATGGCAGTACGGTTCTGAAACGGTACGCTTTCTTTGCCAATGATTTTTACGGGATTGACAAGAGTATCATGCAGTTGATGCGCTATTTCCACTCGGCGGCCCTGAAAGGGGAGGAAGCCCGCCAGGTGCTCTATCTGGTAGGTCCGGTCGGTGCAGGCAAATCGTCCTTGATGGAGGCTTTGAAAAAAGCGCTGGAAATGAGTCCGCCCATCTATGTATTGCAGGACTGCCCGATGCGGGAAGAACCGCTGCATTTAATACCCAAACACTTAAGGCCCCAGTTTGAAGAATTGCTGGGTATAAAAATAGAAGGTGATCTTTGTCCCGTTTGCCGTCACCGGTTAAAGCATGAATTTCACGGGGAATATGAGAAGTTTCCCGTGACCATGTCCGAATTCTCCATCCGTTCCCGCAAGGGCGTCGGGGTGGTGCCGCCGGTAGACCCCAACAACCAGGATACCTCAGTGCTATCCGGTTCGGTGGACATATCCAAGATGGACCTGTATGCTGAAGATGATCCGCGGGTTATGGCCCTGAACGGGGCTTTTAATGTGGGTAACCGGGGCATTGTGGAATTTATTGAAGTCTTTAAGAATGATGTGGAGTATCTGCACACCATGATCACCGCCACTCAGGAAAAATCCATTCCCTCCCCGGGCAAGGGTTCGATGATTTACTTTGACGGAATCATCCTGGCCCACTCCAATGAATCGGAATGGAACCGTTTCAAATCGGACCACACCAACGAGGCTATTCTGGACCGGATTGTCAAGGTGGAAGTACCCTATTGCCTGGAACTGGATGAAGAGGTCAAGATTTACCGCAAAATCCTGAAAAACAGTTCCTTTGCGGCCCATATCGCGCCGCATACCATCGAAGTGGCCTCCATGTTCGCCATTCTCAGCCGGCTGACGCCGTCAGCCAAAGTGGATGCCCTGACCAAGCTGAAAATTTACAATGGTGAGGAAATTGTGGAGAAAGGCTCCACCAAGAAGGTTGATGTGACTGAACTGCGGGATGAAGCTCGGCGGGAAGGCATGAGCGGTATATCCACCCGGTTTATTATGAAAGCGCTGGGGGCCGCGCTGGCCGAAGCGGAAAACGACTGCATCAATCCGATTGCCGTGCTGGATACGCTGGTCAAAGCGGTGAAGGATATGGCGGTGGCTGACGATGAAAGGAAGCGGTACCTGAGCTTCTTGCAGGATGTGCTAAAAAAAGAATACAACAAGATTCTGGAAAAAGAAGTGACCAAGGCGTTTATTCACGGCTACCAGGAGCAGGCCGAAAGTCTGTTCAACAACTACCTGGACCATGCCGAGGCGTTTGTTAATGCCACTAAGATCAAGGACCGCAACACCGGCGAGGAATTGGAACCGGATGTGAAGTTTTTGCAATCCATTGAGGAGCAGATCGGCATTGGCGGTACGGCGGCCCTTGGGTTCCGGCAGGATGTGACGGCTTATATGTTTTCCCTGCTGAGGAACGGTGCCAAGATCGACTATCGCAGTTACGAGCCGCTTAAGGAAGCTATAGAGAAGAAGCTGACCGTTTCGGTGAAAGAACTGTCGCGCGTGGTAACCAAAGCCAGAGTGCGCGACGGCGAACAGGACGGGAAGTATAACGCTATGGTGGAGGAAATGAAACGAAACGGCTATTGCGATCATTGCTGCAATGTCATTCTAAAATACGCCGCCAATAATCTTTGGAAGGATTAACGCCGGAATTGGGCTGCTGTCCGGAGAAAGGAGGAAGCAAGCATGGCTCTTTTCAAAGAAGGAAGCCTCACCTCATCTGACCGTTCGCAATGGGACCGGAAGCGGCACAGACAATTGGTGGAGGAAGCCATTAAGAAAAACATGGGCGGCATTATTGCCGAGGAAAGCATCATCGGCCAGGACGGGAATAAAAAGATCAAGATTCCGGTCAAGGGAATCAAGGAATACCAGTTTATTTACGGTAAAAATACGCCGGGAACAGGTTCGGGCAGCGGCGGCGAACAGCGGGGGCAGGTTGTCGGCAAGGACGGGGAACAGCAAGGGCCGGGACAAGGTGCTCAGGCGGGCAACGAGGCCGGTGAGGATATTTTTGAAACGGAAATTACCCTGGATGAACTGGTGCAATATCTGTTCGAGGATTTGCAATTGCCTGATATGGAACGCAAAAAATTCTCGGTGGTGGAAACCGAGCGGAAGGTTAAGCTGTCCGGCTATCAGAAGAAAGGCATTCCGCCGCGGCTGGCTAAAAAGCGGACGCTGACGGAAAAAATCAAGCGGGTCAAATCAGGCTTGCGGGCAGCAGAAGGTATATGCGAGAGTGAAGAGCGGCAGGGCTTTATCGAAGACGATCTCCGCTATCGCCGGGTGAAAAACGAAATCCACCGCAACTCCAACGGAGTGGTTATCTGCATTATGGATACGTCGGGCTCGATGGACCAGACCCGCAAATATCTGGCCCGGAGCTTTTACTTCTTGTTATATCAGTTTGTCCGGTACCGCTACGAGCAGGTCGAGGTGGTTTTCATCGCCCATACGACAGAAGCGAAAGAAGTGGACGAGCAGGAATTTTTCCACAAAGGGGAATCGGGCGGCACCTTTATCAGCAGCGGCTATGCCAAGGCACTGGAGATCATTGAGGAGCGCTACAATCCGGCAGTCTGGAATATTTACGCTTTTCACTGCTCTGACGGCGATAACTGGGAGCAGGACGACGCCAAGGCCGTTGAACTGGCTGGGAAACTATGCGAATTATGCAATCTGTTCGGTTATGGTGAAGTGGCGGCCCATCATGGCTACAGCACCATTCGCCGCAAATTTCAGGAGCAGTTGAATCAGGATAATTTCATCATGGCGCAGATGCAGACCAAAGAGGATGTATGGCCGGCCTTTAAACGGATTTTGGAGAAAGAAGGGGCGGGAGGTGAGGCTACATGACGGCGGAATATACGCTGCAGCAGCTGACCGACTGGAACGGGCGCATTGAGGAATATGTCCGGGAAAGCGGACTTGACTGCTATGAACAGCATTTTGAGATTTGCAGCTACGAAGATATGCTCTGTTATGAAGCCTATGTGGGCATGCCGTCCCACTATCCCCACTGGAGCTACGGCAAGGCATATGAACGGCAAAAGACCTTCTATCAGCACAATCTGAGCGGACTGCCCTATGAAATGGTCATTAACTCCGATCCCTGCCTGGCCTATCTCATGAAGGATAATACGTTGCTGCTGCAGATTCTGACCATGGCCCATGTGTACGGGCATAATGACTTTTTTAAGAACAACCGCCTGTTCCGTCGTGATACCCGGGCCGAACTGACGCTGGAGGTCTTTAAAGCCCATGCCGGCCGGGTACGTGCTTACATTCAGGACCCCAGCATTGGCCCTGAAGCGGTGGAGCGGGTTTTGGATGCTGCTCATGCCCTGCGGTTTCAAACCTCCCGTAACGGACCGGGCAAACTGCCTGACCGGGATACGCTGCGCCGGGAGGCGCAGGAAGCCATACCGGAGCGGCTGCAGAACGATCTGTTGGGCTTCCTGGCCGAGCGGGGGCGCTTGACCGACTGGGAACGGGACCTGGTAAGCCTGGTTCGTGAGGAAGCACTGTATTTTATTCCCCAGATCGAAACCAAGATTATGAACGAAGGCTGGGCCAGCTATTGGCACTATCAGATTTTGCAAAAGCTGGAGCTGCCTCAGGCGCTGCACCTGGAGTTCCTGCAGCGGCACAATCTGGTGATTCGGCCCCATCAAGGCCGGGTCAATCCGTATTTTATCGGCTTCAAGCTATTTGAATACCTGGATAAGACGCTGGGCCGCGAACAGATATTCCGGGTACGGGCCGAGGAACGGGATCAGTCGTTTTTGCGGCGCTACCTGACCAGAGAACTGTGCGAGGAGTTGCACCTTTTCGTTTATCAGAAACAGGGTGATGATATAGTGGTCACCGAAGTGCCCGATGAAGAAGGCTGGAAACAGGTCAGAGATGAGTTGGCCGGTTCGGTCGGGGTGGGGGGCATGCCTGCCATCACGCCGAAGAAGGTCGACCAGGGCACGCTTATTCTGGAGCACCAATATGACGGCCGGGAACTGGAACTGAATTATGCCCGGGAAACCCTGAAATACGCCGCCCGTCTTTGGGGCGGCACGGTGAAGCTGCCTACCGTTATTGACGGCAAGGCCAGACAGTTGAGCAGTGACGAGATGCCGGAGATCAAAGGAAGGTTGTAAAGCGGGTTGAGAGAACCTGACCAAGGTGGTCAGGTTCTTTTTTTGCCGATTGATTTGATCGAGGAATAAATTTTTTCTATTTGATTTATTGACGAAAAAATATTTCTTTGATATGCTTAAGTCAAGAGCTAACCGGAGCGGCGGAGCTTGGGCGGCCATAGTGGTCTGAAACCCCTAATACTATAGTGTTCTTACGAGATCTTTTCCGCCCTGCGTTGTTGTCGTCGGCTTACATATTCCCGATATGTGCGCCTCCTCCGCCTCGCAGGACGAAAAATCTCTCGCAATTCATCCTATTGCTTTAGAGTTTTCAGACCACTAGGTTTGACAACTGCGCCGGAACCGTTAGCAGAGGAATGGAGGACGGTGTGTATGGCCAAGGGAGTATCGGTTATTGACCAGATTTTTTCCTGTTATCACGAATTGTTTGAGGCGGAAAAACGGGTGGCCGACTATATTCTGGCTCAGCCGGAACAGGTCATTGATATGACTGTCTCGGAATTGGCGGAAGTCAGTGCGGCCAGCAATGCTACCATTATCCGGTTTTGCAAAAAATGCGGCTGTCAGGGGTTTCAGCATCTAAAGATCCGGATTGCCCGGGAATCGGCGGTAGTGCAGGAAAAACAGCCTTCCGGTACGATTCATATGGACGATTTGGAGCAGTCATTGCACAATATTGTGATTAATAAATGTGAAGAGATAAAACAAACGCTATATAATATCCCGCTGGAAGAACTCCGGACGATGGTCGACCGTATTAAAGAAGCCCGGTTTGTTTTATTTGCGGCGCTGGGCAACACCATTCCGGTGGCGCTGGATGGGGCCTATAAGCTCAATCAACTGGGAATCACGGCGCTGTGTTCACCTATCTGGGAAAGTCAGATGGCCATGGCTCATACGTTAACCTCAGAGGATGTGGTGATTGCCATTTCTGCCTCCGGCGAGTCCAAGAAACTGTTGACGTTAGTGGACCGGGCGCAGGAACGGGGCGCGGCTGTTCTGGCCATAACCAATTATGCCAAATCGTCTTTGGCACTACGGTGTCCTTATCATATTCATACCGTGGCCCGGGAACGGCTGTTTTTCCCCAATTTCAGCTTTGCCTTTACCAGGCTGGCGGCGATGTCGGTGATGGAGACATTTTTCTTTTTGCTGGCCAGCAGCAAGGCCGGCGCTCAGGAATGCATTGCCGTCCATGAGCAGACCATCGCCGATGATAAGACATAAAAAAATCCGGCGATTTACCAATGTGCCGGGATAGCAACATAAATTTAGATGGGAGTGAGAATATGACTAATTTGCGTTGGGGCATTCTTGGTCCGGGTAATATCGCTGCCGATTTCGCCCAAGCCCTTCAAGCGGTGAATGGCGGTGTTTATGCCGTGGGAGCCAGATCGTTGGCGAAGGCCGAAGCTTTCGCCAGACAGTATGCGGTGGAAAAAGTATATGGCAGCTACGATGAGCTACTTAAGGATGACGCTTTGGATATTGTCTATCTGGCGACGCCGCACAGTCACCATTATGAGTATATTATGCGGAGCCTGGAACAAGGCAAGCATGTATTGTGCGAAAAGGCGATTACGGTAAATGGCCGGCAACTGCAGGAAGCGGCCGCCTTGGCGAAAAAGAAGAATCTTATTCTGGCGGAAGCAATGACTCTCTACCATATGCCGCTGTACGCCAAACTGCGGCAAATCGTTCAGTCCGGACAAATCGGCCGGTTGAAAATGATTCAGGTTTCGTTCGGCAGTTGCAAGGAGTATGATGTGACCAACCGGTTTTTCAGCAAGGAACTGGCCGGTGGGGCTTTGCTCGATATCGGCACTTACGCTTTGTCCTTTGCCCGCTACTTTTTGTCGGCGCCGCCGCAGGAAATCTTAACGACCATGAAACCTTTTGAAACCGGTGTAGATGAACAATCAGGCATCATTCTGAAAAACAACAGGGATGAAATGGCGGTGGTGGCCCTGACCATGCGGGCCAAAATGCCTAAACGGGGTATTGTGGCCGGCGAGACCGGCTTTATTACCGTTGATAATTTCCCGCGGGCCGACCGGGCGGTGATTCAATATCTGGACGGCCGGACCGAAGTAGTAGCGGACGGCGATACGGCGCAGGCCCTGGCTTATGAAGTGGCGGCCATCAGCCAATGTGTCGCTCGCGGCGAAGGCGGTTATCTGGACCTGTCGCTGGACATTATGGACATTATGGATGAAGTCCGGCGGCAGTGGAATATACGGTATCCGTTTGAATAACGACCGTATGAGTATGACGCAGGAGATGAGGAACGGCTGATGCGGCAAAAAAGGAAAGAGATACATAGGAGGGAAATGAATATGAGCTATAAAGCCGTTCTATTTGATTTAGACGGAACCTTATTGAATACACTGGACGATTTAGCCAACTCAATGAATGCGGTCCTGGCCAGGCAGGGGTTTCCCGTGCATGACACCGAAAAATACAAGTGTTTTATCGGTAATGGTATGGAAAGACTGGTAAAGCGGGTATTGCCTGCCGGGCAAGAAGAAAACAAGGATATGGTAGCATGCTGCCTGCAAGGACTGCATGAGGAATACGGCCGTCGCTGGCATGAAAAGACCTGCCCTTATCCGGGAATTGAAGAACTGCTTGCGGCATTATCGGCGAAAGGACTCCGCCTGTCGGTACTGTCCAATAAGGCCGACTCTTTTACCAAAGTGATTATTGAGCATTACTTTGGCAGCACCCGCTTTGATTTTGTCTACGGTGCCAGAGACGGGGTGCCGAAGAAACCTGATCCCGGGGCAGCCCTGGAAATTGTCAAGCTGTCCGGCATCGAACCGGCAGAATATCTATATCTCGGCGATTCTGGCGTAGATATGCAAACAGCCACCGCCGCCGGTATGTATGCTGTCGGCGCCACCTGGGGTTTCCGCGAGGAACCGGAATTGCGGGAAAACGGAGCCAAAATAGTGATTTGCCAGCCGGGTGAGCTGTTAAAGCTGATATAGGAAAAACGGTTGGAGATCAAGATGAATAGAAAAGATTGCAACTTAGCTGACAATGAGGTCAGGAAGGTTGCAATCTTTTTTATGTTTTGGCATTGTCGGAGATTTCTTTTTCAGGAGTTGGTATTCTTTAGGTCAGTCATTGTTTGAGTATTTATAATCTTTCCACAAAAATGTCTGGAATTTATGGACATCAATTAGTATTTCCAAACAATATCCGTGTTGCTAAAATAACAATGAGTTAAGAATTTCAATGTAAAAATGTAAAGAGGTGGCGATGATGGAAAACTTAACAGTGCGCGAAACAAAAATCGTTACTTTTTTAGCAAAATCCGAAGGATATGTTTCGGCCAACACTTTGGCTGATTTCTTAAAGGTCTCGCCCAAAACCATTTATCGCGATATTGTATCAATAAAGAAAAAGGTCGGCAACGAAAACCTTATCAAGCAAAGTCAAGGTAAAGGTTTGCAAATGGATGTATCTTCTTTAAATGCGATTAGCCGTGACCATCTGAACCGGCAGAAAAGCGTATTGGGCATGAGTGTTGGTGAACGCAGAAAGCATTTATTGATTTTGTTATTACTTCAATCTCCACAGGAATCGTCAATAAAAAATCTATCGGAGTATTATTATGTGGGCAATGCTTCTATTGTGAATGATTTGAAGAGTATTGAACCGCAATTGGACTTATATCATTTACAGCTGATTCGTTCCCATAAGGGGACTTATATAGAAGGCAAAGAGAAAAACATCCGTAAGCTGTTAATGAATATTCTTGAATATATGCCGGTATCTTTTCAGGAAAACGCTTACTTGGATAGAGAAAACTATCATTATATATTTAAAGAATTTCCTAAGGAAGATTTTGATTTTATCGGACAGGTGTTAAAAGCTGTGGAAAATATGCTGGGTGCGACGATTAAAGATCCATATTACATTAATATTTTTACTCATCTGGTAATTTTGATTAAACGGTTACGTAACGGCAGTTTTAAAGCGAATTATGAAGTGCTCCACGAAAAGGATATGGAAATAAAAAACGAGCAGATATTTCGGGTTGCCCAATATGTCATCTCTCGGATAGACCAATATATTGAGCTGAAGGTACCGGATATTGAAGTGTTTTATATATATCAGTATTTTACCTCCTGCGGGATTGAGGCAAGAGAAAACTTCATCATTGGAGTAACCAATGAAAACTCGAAAGAAAAGGAATTAACCTGCCAGTTAATTGAGGATGCTTCTAATACGCTGCAGGTCGATTTTAGAAAAGACAGCGCGTTGCAGCAAAATTTGTTTCTGCACATGTGCTCTTTGCTAAAAAGAGTGCAATACGATATTTCGATCAGCAATCCTTTGTTGCCGGACATAAAAAAAGAGTTTCCGGTCATGTTTGAAATTGTCAAACACAGTTTCATTAAACAAAAGAAATTGCCCATTTTGCATAAAATCAGTGATGACGAGATTAGTTACATTGTAGTTTACTTTCAGGCATCGCTGGAAAAGCAATCATCGGTGAAACGGGTGTTGATTGTCTGTTCATCGGGAATAGGCACTTCGCATTTACTTAAGACCAGAGTTAAAAATGCTTTTCCCCAATGGGAGATTGTAAATACAGTGTCTGCCAATCACATTGCGCAAGTTTTGCAGGAAGAAAAAATAGATTTTATTTTAACGACTATCCATATTAATTTATCGCAGAATATCCCTATCGTTTTAGTCAGTGCGCTGTTTAATGAAATTGATATATTGAAAGTAAAGAATGCGGTGTCTGCCAATCCATAGGGACATTTATATACCAATCAAAATATAGAACCAAAAGGAGCTGAAGGAAAAGTGCAAATTGACAGCATTTTAAATGAAAATCTGATTGATCTGGACATGCATGTTACGACAAAGGATGAAGCGATCTGCCAGCTTACCCATAGACTTTATAAAGAAGGGAAAGTAAAGCAGGAGGAAGTTTTTATCAAAGATGTTTACTTGCGGGAAGCGGAAGGAAAAACAGGCATTGGCGGACACATTGCCATTCCCCATGGCAAATCTGACGCGGTGATAATCACTTCTATCGCTGTAGGCAGGACCCAAAATGATCTGAGTTGGGAAACACCCGATAATCTGCCAGTGAACTTTGTGATCTTATTTGCTGTAAGAAATGTCGATAAAACAACTGTCCACCTAAAATTACTGTCTCAGGTAGCCACTGCTTTGGCAGATGACGATATCTTGCATAAATTATTAACTACGCAGGACAAAAAGGAAGTGATTCAGTTGCTGTCACAAAATATGCAATGAGCGAAAGACCCGCGCTGGCCGGATAAGCCGGCTGGCTGGTGGCGACTAAGCAGGAACGCCGGTGTTTTTCCTGCAAATTACAATTATGAGGAGTTTACATTATGCTAATGAACATGAAAGATATGCTGGAAGTAGCCCAGAAACATCAATTCGCCGTACCTGCTTTTAATGCCGGTACCGGTCAACTGCTAACGGCTATGATGGAGAGTGCCGAAGAAAAACAAGCTCCTGTCATTATGGCCATTCATCCGGATGAGTTGCGGTTTCTACGGGACAGTTTTGTGGCCAGCGTTATTGACGAAGCCAATCATAGTAAAGTACCGCTGGTACTGCATTTGGATCATGGCGCGTCGGTAGCCGATTGTATTCATGCCATTCAATTAGGTTTTACCTCGGTCATGATTGATGGCTCGCATCTGCCGTTTGAAGAAAACATTGCGTTAACCAAACAGGTGGTAGAATTGTCCCATGCCTGCGGTGTCTCGGTAGAAGGAGAGTTGGGAACGATCGGGCAAACCGGCAATTCTATTGAAAAGGGATCGACCGAAATTATCTATACCAATCCGGAGGATGCGCAGGAGTTTGTCGAAAAGACCGGTGTCGATTCGCTGGCTGTGGCTATCGGCACGGCACATGGCATTTATCCGAAAGGGTTTGTTCCTAAATTGAGACTGGACCTGATTACTGAGATTAGAAATAAAGTGCAAATTCCGCTGGTTCTGCACGGCGGATCAAGTAATTCAGATAAGGAAATTGCTGAATCGGTAAAGCTGGGAATTGCCAAGATTAATATTTCCAGTGATATCAAATTCAGTTTTATGACGGCGCTGCAGCAGTATTTGAACGAGAAAGGTTTCGAGCGGGAACCTAACGTGATTTATCCTTCTTGCATTCGTGCTTGCCGTGACACGATAGAAGATAAAATGGCCCTATTCAATGCACTGGATAAAGTGAAGTATTATAAATAGACGGTCATGGATAAGTGATTAGAATAAAAGCAGACTTTGAAGATTGAATATTTAAAATATTCGGTTTATTAAGCGTGCCATCATAAGCAGGAGAGAGGGAATGAAATGAAAATTATTGGCGTGGCAGCGTGTGTGGCAGGTATTGCCCACACCTACATTGCAAGAGAAAAATTGATGAAGGCGGCGGCCAGGGCAGGCCATGACATCCATATGGAAACTCAGGGTACGATTGGGACAGAGCATGCCTTAACACCGGAACAAATTAAAGCGGCCGATATTGTGATTCTGGCCATTGATATCAAGATTAAGGATAAAGAACGTTTTAACGGAAAAAAGATCATCGAGGTCCCTACTGAAGTTGTCGTGCATTCGGCCAATGCGTTAATTAAAAAAATGGAAGAAATCGTGAAATAAAGGGAGGATGGAATATATGAAAGAGTTACATCTGAGAAAGCATGCTATGACCGGTATATCCTATATGATTCCTTATGTATGTGCTGCCGGTATGTTAATGGTTATCGGCAATATCTTTGGCGGCCATACCATACAGGATTACCGGGCCGGCTTTTCGATTCCCGATGCGCTGACTACCCTGGGCGGAGATGGATTAGGTATATTGCCTGTATTTATTTCCACCTTCATTGCCTATTCCATTGCCGACCGTCCTGGTATAGCTCCGGGCTTTTTGCTGGGCTTGCTTTGTAAAGCCAACGGTTTTGGTTTCTTAGGCGGACTTTTGGGCGGCTATCTGGGTGGCTGGGTGGTCAACTGGCTGAAAAAGGTGATCAAAGTTCCCAGCTTTGCCGAAGGCATTGTCCCTCAAATGATCTTGCCGTTATTGACAACTATTATTGTAGGACTATTTATGGAATATGTCGTCAGCATTCCCATTCTTGCTTTAACCAACGGTGTTACTACGCTGCTTACCAGCCTGCAGAGCGGCAGTTCCGTGCTGCTACTGGGGGCTATTTTAGGAACTCTGTCGGCGATTGATTATGGCGGACCGATCAACAAAGTAGTCTTTGTCTTTGTGCTGGCGCTTATGACTCAGGGCATCGGTGCTCCTATTTCTACCTTGATATCGGCCTCCATGATTGCACCATTTGGTTTGACGCTTGGTTATTTCTTAAGCAAGGCGCTCAAACTGGACTTATATTCCCAACAGGAAGTTGACGCTCTAAAATCGGCCTTTTTGATGGGGTGCTGTCAGATTACAGAAGGGTCTTATCCGATTATACTTAACGATCTGTTGCGCATTACTATCTGCACGGGTGTGGGTGCTGCCGTCGATGGCGCACTGACCATGTACTGGAATTGTGCTTCTATTGTACCGGCCGGTGGATTCTTTGCCCTGCCGGGGATCAGCAATCCCGGGTTATGGCTGTTAAGCCTGTTTATTGGTTCTGCCGTGTTTGCCGTACTGCTGCAGTTCCTGAAGAGAAAACCGGTGGAAGAATCGGAGGAGGACGAGGAAGTGGAAAAAGAGTTGGATTTGTCCAGCATCAAAATTTCAGGATAATAGTCTAAAATTAAAAACACCGGTGCACAGGCTGGAAGTACAAGAAACTTGCCTGTGCATCGCAGTCTTGTGGGAGAATGGAGGAGACCAGGATGAAAAGGTCGGAAATTAATACGGTCATTCAGTATACGATGAAAGCGGTAGAAACATTTAAAATTCCCTTGCCGCCGTTCGCTTACTATACACCGGCAGATTGGAAAAGCCTGCAAGAGGACCAGCGAGAACTGGTTGACAACATGTTGGGCTGGGATGTTACTGATTTTGGAAAGAATAATTTTTTACATACTGGTTTAACCATTTTTACCTTTCGTAACGGTAATTTTAATCAAGCAGACAGGTATCCTAAGCCTTATTGTGAAAAATTGCTGTTTGTTCGTGACGGTCAATTTTTACCGTATCATTTCCACTGGAAGAAGACGGAAGATATTATTAATCGCGGTGGCGGCACACTGCGCGTTACCTTATATAATTCCGGTGAAAATGGGGGATTTGCCAACAGCGATGTAAAGGTGGCAATCGACGGAAAGGTCAGTATCATAAAGGCCGGCCAGGATGTTTTCCTCCGGCCGGGACAAAGCATCACCTTAACTCCCGGGCAGTATCATCAGTGGCAAGGTGTTCCCGGCACAGGCGATATTGCGTTATTTGAAGTTTCCACCACGAATGATGACCGGACCGACAACCGTTTTTACGAAGCCAAATCACGCCTGCCCGATATTGAGGAAGATGAGGCTCCCTGCTATCTAATTTTCAATGATTATGGGGAATATGTGTCCTTTAAGCCGGTTTAATTAGGAGGAGAATGAGGTGAGCTTTCTAGGAATTGATTTGGGAACATCCTCGGCAAAACTGTTGCTGTTGGATAAAGAACAGGGAATACTGCAGACGGTATCCAAAGAATATCCAGTTTTTTATCCCCGGCCGGGCTGGGCTGAACAAAAGCCGGAAGATTGGTGGAACGCCGTTAGGGACGGAATCCGGGAATTGTTGAATAAACCGGGAATCTCGGCCGGTCAGGTGGCGGCAGTAGGTTTTAGTGGCCAGATGCATGGGCTGGTTTTACTGGATGGTCAGCAGCAGGTGCTTGCACCTGCTCTGCTATGGTGCGATCAACGGACGCAGGCGGAATGTGACGAACTGGCGGAAAAGTTGGGCAGCCGTCTGGTGGAATACACTGGCAATCAGGCTTTGACCGGTTTCACGGCACCGAAGGTGCTGTGGATGAAGAAACATCGTCCAGACATCTTTCGGGCTATACGACATGTGCTGTTGCCCAAAGATTATATTCGCTGGCAGTTGACCGGCGACTTTGCCACCGATGTTTCCGATGCGTCAGGTACGTTGTTTTTTGATGTGGCAAAACGGCAATGGTCTGCCGAAATGCTGGCGTTCTTAGGTCTGCCGGCGGCAGTTGTTCCTGCTTGCTATGAGTCCTGTACGGTGACCGGGTATATCACCAGACAGGCGGCTGACGAAACCGGGTTGCCGGCCGGCATTCCGGTTGTCGGTGGCGGCGGTGACCAGGCCAGCGGCGCAATTGGCACCGGTATTGTAAGAACGGGCGGCATCTCGGTGGCACTCGGAACATCCGGTGTGGTATTTGCCTGCCAGGAGACGTATTCGGTGGATAAAGAAAACCGGCTGCACGCGTTTTGCCATGCCAATGGCAAATGGCATGTGATGGGGGTGATGCTAGCGGCGGCAGCTTGCCTAAAATGGTGGGTTAATGAGGCATGCAAGCTGGAGGAGGCGGGCTTTGACCTTCTCTTGCGAGAGGCACAGCAGATCCCGGCCGGTAGTGAGGGACTGATTTTTCTGCCCTATTTGCTTGGTGAACGGAGTCCCTACAGTGATCCTAACGCTAGGGGGGCATTTATCGGACTGACAGTAAAACACGGGCGGGGGCATATGACCAGGGCCGTCCTGGAGGGTGTGGCCATGGGGCTGCGGGACCTGCTGGAAATTGCCAAAGAACAGCAGCTTCCTATTCAGGAAATAAGGGTAAGCGGCGGCGGGGCCAAAAGCGCTTTATGGCGCCAAATTCTGGCTGATGTACTGGGACATCCGGTCTGTATGGTCAATTCGGTGGAAGGTCCGGCCCTGGGGGCGGCCATCATGGCCGCCGTGGGAAATGGTGCCTATGCCAGTTTGGAAGCTGCTTGTGATGCTATCGTGAAAGTGGTGGAAACGAAGGTGCCTGTTCCGGTCAATATGGATACATACAATGATCTATATACGGTTTATCACCAGTTGTACCACCGGTTGCGTGAAACGTTTGACGGATTGAGTCATGTTTAAATCTGCGCAAAAGGAGGGGTGCCGAGATGCCTGTCATTCATGGTATTCATTATTCTAAAGCAAAACTTTTAGAACGATGCGGCAATATAAGTCAGGTGGCCGGTTATAAGCGGTATGTGATCAGTGAGGGGCGGGGCAAAGGAGTTGAGGCTGTTGAAATTTATAATGGCAACGGTCTGCAGTTTACCGTATTGCTGGATAAAACGCTGGATATCGCCGACTGCAGTTACCAGGGAGTGAACCTAGCCTATATGACCGGCAACGGGATTGTGGCGCCGCAGTTTTATGACAGTCACGGCAATGGCTGGTTAAGAAGCTTTAATGGTGGACTGCTGTCAACCTGCGGTATTACCTATTGCGGTGCCGCCAGTGAAGATGAAGGCGAGCTGCTGGGGCTGCACGGACGGATCAGTCATTGTCCGGCTGATAATATTTGCTGCGAGGCCGTCTGGGAAAAAGAAGACTATGTGATTACCGTCCGGGGACGAAGTTATGAGACGCGTTTGCACGGTGAATTTCTTGAGTTAAGAAGGGAAATAAAAATACGGGCCGGCGACAATACCATTTACCTTCATGATGAGATAGAAAATCAAGGATACCGGCCGGTTCCCCTGATGATGATTTATCATTGCAATTTCGGTTTTCCGCTGTATGATGCCGGCAGTGAGATTTATATTGATTCGGTGGAGTGTGCGCCCAATGACGAAGTATCGTCAAAGTCGCTGGATGATAGAAATCTTGTACCTGAGCCCAGGCCGCTTGTGCCGGAAAGCGTATATTTTCACCGGATGAATGTCTCCCGTGGTTATGGCCTGGCAGCGTTAATCAACCGGAAGATCGGCCGGAAGGGATTGGGCGTGTTTCTCAAATATGATCTTAAGGAGCTTCCTTATCTGAACCAATGGAAGATGATTGCCGCCGGACATTATGTTCTGGGGCTGGAACCATCCAACTGCCGGACGCTGGGACGGGCCAGTGAAAAGGCTGAGGGGCGGCTTCGCTATATTGAGCCGGGGGAAACCAGACACTTTAACTTGGCTATCATTATCAGTGAAGAGATAGATAACCAAATAGGTCAATAGCCAGAGCCTTCTCCGTTTTGTTAAAAACGGGGAAGGCTGTTTTTTTATGTTGAAAATCCTTGCCTTTATATAGTTTCAGGGCCGGAGCTTTTTGTCTTTCTATAAGCAGTAAAAAGAGGAGGTTACTAGGTGGACTGAAGAGGAACCCGACGGTGTTAACAATAATGTATACAGAGTATCAGTACTAGTACTTTGTCCGCTTAATCCGGTGAATACTGGCGGCCTATTTTCCGCAACGCTTCATTATCGTCAGGCAGCATACTAATGGTATGCCTTCTTCCTTCGCCCTGCGCTGCGGAAATAGCTTCGCCGTTCTCCTTCTGTTTTAAGACTGACAGGGTACTAGCTGCTTTTATGAAAGGCACCGGTATACTAAAATAGCAGCATTATTGTGGTAATGTTTTGTTATTTCTGAATTTATTAGACAATGCTACAATGGGCTTGTAAGAAAAACGGGAGGAAATCAGATGAAAGAATTACAACAACGGCAAAAGCAAATTTTAAAATATTTGCTGTCGATGGATGATTTTATGCCTGTTAAAAAAATCGCCGCCTTATGCCGCTGCTCGACTAAAACGGTACGCAATGATTTGCTGGTGTTAGAAGAAAGCGGCGTTAAGCTGGAAAAAATGTCCGGTAAGGGAATCCGTGTTTTTCCGGAAAAGCAAATGCGCGACTATGATTTACCGCAAGATTCCTGCCACGATTTATCTGTTGAATACAGAAGAACGAAGATTATGTTTGAACTGCTGGAGGGCACTAAGGATAAGCTGTCCATTCAGTCACTGTCGGAGAAATATTATGTC
The DNA here is from genome assembly GCF_900110485.1 of Propionispora vibrioides. Taxonomy (NCBI): domain Bacteria; kingdom Bacillati; phylum Bacillota; class Negativicutes; order Selenomonadales; family Sporomusaceae; genus Propionispora; species Propionispora vibrioides. The sequence goes on from NZ_FODY01000009.1 coordinate 96,504, forward strand.
AGTAAAACTTCCATTGCCAATGATTTAAAAGTGGTGGAAGAAAAATTAAGCAAGTATCATTTGCGTCTCAAAAAGGACACACAGGGGACGCAGTTGGTTGGTTCGGAAATGGACATCCGGAAAGCCATGGTCGATATCTTAAATGCGCTGATTGGTTCAAAAAATGTATTTCAGGAAGAACCGGCGCGAATTGACCGGGAAACTATTCTGGAGCTGGAGGAGCATTTTGGGACATATCCTGTCAGTCAGGTGGAAGCGGTTATTGAGAAAGCAGAAAAACTGCTGCAATTCCGGATTGCGGAACCTTATTACATCAATCTGGTGACCCATATATTAATTCTCATTCACCGGACGAAAAACGGTAAGACGATCTACGACGGACTGCAGGCGGAAGCCAATCATTATGATTCATCCTTTTATAGTGTATCGCAAAAAATAGCCTGCTGGCTGGAAGACATATTTTCCATTCAGGTCAACCAGGAAGAGGTATTTTACATTTATCGGTATTTGACCTCTTCCGGCGGTATTACTGTTCAGCCGGATAATAAACCCGATGAAGTGGATCAGCGGTTAGAGGAAATAGCAAGAGAAATGATTAGGTTGAGCGCCCGGATTTGTCCGATTCCTTTTTCCTTTAGCCCGTCTTTATATCAGGCGTTGCTGCTCCATTTGAGGCCCATGATGAACCGGATTATTTACAATATAGAAATTAAAAACCCCTTGCTGGATCAAATCAAAGAAGAATTTCCCGAAGTCATGCTGTTATTAAAACTGGTCATTTGGAAGATAAGACTGCAGTACAAGCTGCCTTATATTAATGAAGCGGAGATCAGTTATATAGTTGTGTATTTTCAGTCTGCCATTGAAGAAGCGATCAGTAAGAAAAAGGTGATGATCGTCTGTTCCACAGGGGTGGGAACCTCGCACCTATTAGAAAAACGGATCAAAAATCATTTTCCCGAATGGAATATTACCAATATTGTTTCGGCTAAAGATTTGGAAAAAGATATAAAGCTGGAAACGGTTGATTTGATCATTTCCACCGTGAAACTGGATATTTCACTGGATAAACCGGTAGCGTATGTAAGCGCTTTGTTTAATAAAGCCGATGAGAAAAGGATAAGAGATTCTTTTGTCACCGGGCAACGTGGACTCATGACGGAAGCGACGGAAGTAATCGAAGATGATCAGCCGAGCAGTCGAAACGAGACAAGCAAAGAATTTTCCCAGGCCACGCTGGTAGACTGCCTGGCCATCCATGAAGCTTTGGAACTATGTCTGTATCGGAGAGGCTGTACCGCGGCTCAGCAGAGTGCCCGGATCATTAGACGGAGCGATAATAAGAACAAAACAAAATTACTCGTGTTAATGGAAGAGAATGAAGCTGTGCCAGACACAGTGATTGGTACGTTGTACAGCATGTTGCAAAAGGACTACACGGGAGGGACAATAAATGGATCTATCCACAGTAATCGATGAAAACAGAATTAACCTGGAACTGGATGTTGCCAGCAAAGAAGAAGCGATTGATGCGCTGGTGGATATGCTGATGCAATCAGGTGTTCTATCTTCTAAGGAGGACTTTATAAACGATGTTTATGTGAGGGAAACTGCGGGACAAACCGGAATAGGAGGTGGGATTGCCATTCCTCACGGCAAATCCAAAAGCGTATTAAAAACTTCACTGGCGATTGGCCGGACCATGAGACCGATCGAGTGGGAGTCGTTGGATGATGAACCTGTCCGCTGCATCATTTTATTCGCTGTAAGAGAAGCCGACAGCACGACCGTTCATGTACGCTTATTGGGCCAATTCGCGGGGAAGCTGGCTGATGAAGACATTGTGGCTGCGCTGCTTAACGGCAACGATGCTAAAGAAATCATCACCATTCTTAGTGCGGAAAATTAAGGAAAAACGGAGGGATACCATGAAAATTGTTGGCATTGCAGCCTGTACATCGGGGATTGCCCACACCTATATTGCCAAAGAAAAACTGGTCAAGGCTGCTCAAGCTCTTAATCACACCATCCATATCGAAACCCAGGGAACGATTGGCACCGAAAATGAACTGTCGGCCAGGGATATTGCGGCAGCCGATGTGGTCATCATTGCTGCGGATATTAAAGTGGGTGGCAAGGAGCGGTTTCAGGGAAAACGGATTGTGGAAGTGCCTACCCATATTGTAATTAAATCTCCCAAAGCTTTACTAAACAAGATTCAGGCCGATCTGGGACTATAAAAAATGAGTGGAGGTCAAGGCTGTGTTGAAAAATTTGGAGTTGAAAAAGCATGCAATGACGGGAATATCCTACATGATCCCTCTGGTGGTGGCTTCAGGGCTGTTGATTGCCATCGGGAATATAGCCGGCGGCAATCCCAGTTTGATTGGTGACTATAAGAAAGCTTACGGCTTGTGGGAAGCGGCAGTCACTTTGGGCGTATACGGTATGGGCCTCATTCCGGCCGTCATGGCGGCGGCCATTGCTTACTCAATTGCCGATCGGCCGGGGATTGCGCCGGGGTTATTGATGGGGATGATCGCCAATGCCATGGGAGCCGGCTTTCTGGGCGGCATGCTGGGCGGTTATCTGGCCGGCTGGTGCGTCAATTTCCTGAAACGTCGTATTAAGGTTCCGATCTGGGCTCAGGGGCTTATGCCGATGATGATTGTCCCGTTGCTGGCGTCGCTGATTGTAGGCTTTATTATGTTCTTTGTGATTGGCAGACCGATTGCCTCAGCTTCTTTCGCTTTAAGAGAAATGCTGGATAGTATGCAGGGCGGTTCCAAAGCAGTATTCGGCGCTATTATGGGGGCCATGGCTGCCTTTGACTTTGGCGGTCCGGTAAATAAAGTGGCTTCTTTGTTTGCCGACGGACTATTAATTGACAAAATCTATGGACCGGAAGCAATAAAAATTTGTGCATCTATGATCCCGCCGTTTGGCGTGACGTTATCCTGGCTGATTAAGAAATCAAGATATAGCAAAAGTGAAGCCGACAATATCAAAATAGCTTTTCCCATGGGAATTTGCATGATTACGGAAGGCGTTATTCCCATCGCCGCCGTCGATCCTATCCGCGTTATTTTCTCCTGCTCCTTTGGCGCGGCTATCGGTGGTATTTTGATTATGCTGCTGGACGTAGGTTCACCGGTTCCTTCCGGTGGGATGTTCATTGTTCCGGCTATGCATAATCCGCTGGGCTTCCTGATTGCTTTAGCAGTTGGCAGCCTGGTTACGGCGTTGCTGTTGGTCGCTTTGAAAAAAGATGCTCCTCAGGAACAGGAAATAGGCTTGGCAGAGGATTTGGAGGAAGAAGTGGATTTGTCGGGGATTACCGTAAAATAAACTACAGGGAGTGTAAGCCATGTATGTTTCCATGAAGGATATGCTGCAGAAGGCGCATGACGGGGCGTATGCGGTTATGGCGATTAACTGCTTTAATCTGGAGACCGCCAGAACGGTTATTCGGGCGGCTGAAAGTGAAAATGCGCCAATCATTATTAATCTATATCAGGATCATCTGATACAGCATTGTGACAGTGAACTGATTACGCCGATTGTGAAGGTGTTGGCCAATCGATCCAAAGTTAAGATTGCGCTGAATTTTGATCATGGTCAGGAGGTTTTGCTGTTAAAAAAGGCAATTGACGACGGGTTTTCTTCCGTCATGGTCGACGGTTCGCGGTTTGGTCTGGAAGGAAATATTGCGATGACCAGGGAGATTGTTAATTTTGCCCACCCCAAAGGGGTGAGTGTGGAAGGCGAAATTGGCTGCATTGGTGCTACGGAAGGAGCAGAGTTTACCGAGCATTCCATGTATACCGATCCGGATGAGGCCGTGCGGTTTGCCAGGGAAACGAGTATTGATGCGCTGGCTGTGTCTATCGGTTCTTCTCACGGCAATTATCCGGCCGATATGATTCCATCGTTTGATTTTGAACGGCTGCGGCAGATTAAAGCGATGACCGGGCTGCCGCTGGTACTGCATGGCGGCTCCGGTTCCGGCGAAAAGAATATCTGCCAGGCGGTCAAGGATGGAATCAATAAGATTAATGTAGGCTGCGATTTTATGAATGCCAATGTGGCTGCGGTAAAAAACAGACTGCAAGAAAATCCTGACATTAACTATTATGATCTGGTCGAGCGGGTGGAAACGGACAGCATGGAGATTGTCCGGCACTATATACGGTTGTCGGGATCATATAATAAAAACTAAAGGAGATAACAGGGATTATGCTAATGAATATGAAGGAATTATTGTCGGTGGCGCAAAAACACCAGTTTGCCGTACCTGCTTTTAATGTCAGCAGCAGTATGCTGCTAAGAGGCGTCATGGAGGGTTGCCGGGAGAAACAGGCTCCGGTAATTATCGCCATTCATCCCGATGAATTATCGTTTGTGGAAGACAGCTTTATTGCCAGTGTGCGGGAAGAAATTATCCATAGCCGCATACCGGCCGTAATTCATCTGGATCATGGCGGAAGCTTTGAGCAGATTGTCCGGGCTATTCGCTGTGGCTTTACTTCCGTTATGATTGATGCTTCGCTGCTATCGTTTGAAGAAAATGTGGCTATTACCAGAAAGGTGATCGAAGTGGCGCAGGCTGCTCATGTTTCCGTGGAAGCCGAACTGGGGACGATCGGAACGACCGGTAACGGTGGTGAAGGCGGTACGGAGCAAATTATTTATACCGATCCGGCCACTGTCAAGGAATTTGTTGCCAGAACCGGTGTGGATACGCTGGCGATTGCCATCGGCACATCGCACGGCATTTATCCGAAAAATATGCAACCCAAATTGCGAATGGATTTGCTGCAGGAAATCAGAGCGATTGTGGATATACCCTTGGTTCTGCACGGCGGCTCGGCTAATGCCGATAGTGAAATCGCCGAGGCGGTAAGACTGGGGATATCGAAAATCAATATATCCAGCGATATCAAAGACGCTTTTTATAAGAAATGCCGGGAAGTGCTGCAGGACCCGGTTATCCGTGAACCGAATGCCATTTATCCACCTTGTATTAAAGCTATGAAACAGGTGGTTTACCAAAAAATCGATTTGTTTAATGATGCCGGTAAAGCAAGATATTATCAGGAAAATTAAGCGAAGATTATACGGTATGCTAACATAGCAGTATGATGTAAAAGGTCTTCCCTATCGGAATACGGGATGTGGGGGGCCTTTTGCCGTTACAAGGAGGGACTCCGTGTATCCTTTAACCTTTGAGCCGGTTTATAAAGAGACGATCTGGGGTGGGCAGGCTTTAGCGACCTTGTTTGGCCGCGAGCTGCCTTCGGCCCGGATCGGGGAAAGCTGGGAGATCTGCGCTCATCCCCAGGGAATGAGCCGGATCCGTAACGGAAGCTGGCAGGGAAAAACGCTGCAGGAAGTGATGTCAACGCAGCCGGCCCTGATCTTGGGGGAAGGCCGTACAGCAGAAACACAATTTCCGCTGCTTATCAAATATATTGATGCCGGTGATGATTTGTCCATTCAGGTGCATCCCGATGATGAATATGCCGGAAGGGTGGAAAGGCAGCCAGGCAAGACCGAGGCTTGGTATGTGCTGCAGGCCGGGCCGGGAGCGGAAATTATTTACGGTCTGAACGAGGCGGTCAGCCGGGAAGCTTTTATACAGGCTGTGCGGGAGGGAACTGTGGAGGCGGCAGTTCGCCGAGTGGCTGTTCAGGCGGGCGATATGATTCTGGTTCCGGCCGGTACGGTCCATTCGCTGCTAAAAGGCGTGGCCGTTTGTGAAATCCAGCAGAATTCTGATCTGACTTACCGTCTCTACGATTTTAACCGTACCGGCCCTGATGGCAAACCGCGAATGCTGCACTTGGAAAAGGGCCTGGCCGTGACTGCTTTTGGGCAGCAGCCAGCTTTGGACTTTAGGCAGGATAGCATTACCTGTCCGTATTTTTCTGTGCAGAGGCAGCAAGTTGCTGGTCAGGTACAGGATCTTCCGGCAGGACGGTTTCTGATTTACTGTATTTTACAGGGGAAAGGGCAGATTGCCGCGAATGGAATAGAAGTTCCGGTCCAGGCCGGTGATACGGTATTGATACCGGCTTGTCTGACGGCGGTGACACTGACCGGTCAGTGCCAACTGCTGCGTATTCGGTAATCCTTTCTATTAACAGCAAAGTCCTCAGCAGCTACGAGTTGGCCGGTGAGGACTTTGCCATTTTAAAGGGGTATTTTGGCGCTAACCGGCCGATCAATGAGTCTGTGCCTGCTTATTCCCCTGCTTGCCGTTTAAGCCGGAAATGAGCGGTAAAACGGCTGGAACTGAGTTTTTCATATCCGGTAGCCTTTGTTATAATTTTACTGAAAAGGTATCTAGGTAACCGCTGATTAATTCACACTGCGCGTCCTGAAGGATCTTTTTTCGCCTGGTTAACAGGTTCATTTAATCAGTGGTTACCTAGCAGTCCACCGGATTGGCGGACTATGATCCGACTTGGGGGCTTGGTTATGGAACTTACCCTTGGCCATGTTATCGGCCTGACCTTGACAATTTTGCTGGTAATCGGCAGCGGTCTGTATTCGGCACGGACGGTGACTTCGGCCGAAGGCTACAGCCTGGGCGGACGCTCTGCCGGTACGGCTCTGGTGGCAGGCAGCATAGCCGGCACGGTAATTGGCGGCGGCGCTACGGTAGGAACGGCGCAAATGGCCTATTCGCTGGGACTTTCTGCCTGGTGGTTTACCTTAGGTTCCGGCATTGGTTTCATTATTATGGGGCTGTTTTATGCCCGGCCGTTGCGCCGAACCGGTCTGGAGACTATTCCGCAGTATCTGGTGGCAAATTACGGCCGACTGGCCGGTCCTTTGGTCAGTGTGATTTCTTCTCTGGGCATCTTGCTTAGCGCTGTGGCAAGCTGCCTGCCGGGAATTCAACTGATTGCAGCCATGTTTCACCTCGGGCCCTGGCCGGCGGCCTTGCTGCTTATGCTGCTGGTGGCCGCCTATGTTTTTTTCGGCGGCATAAAAAGTGCCGGCGTGGCCGGCATGTTGAAAATGGTGATTATCTGGCTTACCTTGCTGGCCGCCGGCAGCACGGCCTGGCTGGCCTTAAGGGAAATGCCTGTTTTTGCGCTGCACTTTCCGGACTTTCCCTGGTTTAGCCTGTGGGGACATGGTTTTTGGGCGGGGCTGGGCAATCTTTTTTCTCTGATTGTCGGTATTATGTGCACTCAAACTTATATTCAGTCCATTTTTTCCGCCGCCGATTCGCGGACGGCGGCAGCGGGAGCGTTTGTTGCGGCGTTGATTGTCATCCCGGTGGGGTTGCCGTCCATTGCCATCGGCATGTTTATGCATGCCGCCCATCCTGCTATGCTGCCGATTCTGGTGCTGCCGGGTTATTTACTGCAATATCAGCCGGCCTGGCTGGGCGGTATCGGGCTTGCCGGTATTTTACTATCGCTCATCGGATCGATTGCCGGGCTGACGCTGGGCATTGGCACCATGCTTTCGCGGGATATCTGCGCCGAGCTGTTTCAGGTCAAAAGTAGTCAAACTTTATTGTGGATAAACCGGGGGATCATTTTACTGGTCATGGGTCTGGCCTGCCTGATTGCCGTGGCTCATCTGCAGTCGCAGGTACTGCTTTGGAATTACCTCTCTATGGCGTTGCGGGGCGGCGGAGTATTTTTACCGCTTACGCTGGCGATTTTTGCTCCCGGCAGGCTGCCGGGAAGTTGGGCTCTTGCTTCGATGGCAATCAGTACGCTGACTGCTATCCTGGCGGCTACGGTGCTTACCGTGCCGGTTGACCCGCTGTTTATCGGGCTTGCGGTGAGTGCCGGTATCATTCTGGCCGGACTGATTAGCAAGCGGTGGCAAGCCGGACACAGGCCTGCCGGTAAGGCGCACTGTAGTTCGTAAGCGAAAAATCCGTACCTGCCATTTGGCGGTACGGATTTTTTTATTGTAGCAGGGCTTTCCAGTTGACTCCCAGCGATTCCAGCAGATGAATGACGTGTGTATCGTTAGCCTGCACGAAACCACGAACCTTGGCGTAAACCATACTTTGCCGTCCGTCTTTAAAAATGGTCAATTGATCTAACAGCGGGTTGTAGTTGACCTCGCTGCCGTCGGGCATTTTTTTGGAGACCGGATCGATAACCGGCTGGGTGGCGGGGGAGGCCGGAGTGGACTGAAGCTCCTTTAAGCGGAGGCGCAGGGTGGCGATGTCATCCGTTGTGACCAGACCGGTGATCTCGGCGGTAAAGGACAAGGCCCCGTCGCTCGTTAAGGTGCGCTGCACTTTGGATGAAGTGACCTGCAGCAGTCCGGCGGACAAGGTTGTGACTTCGTCTTTGGTGAGCTGGAGATTCTCCGTCTGGCTGAAGCTTTCAATATAGATGCCGGCCTGTTCGATGGCCGACCGTTTGGCGTTGAGCAGGGCTTTGTCCTGGGCGGCAGCCGGCGTTTCCCCATCGCCCATGAGGTAGGTGCCGGTAGCGGTAATGTAATGGGGTTCGGCAAAACAAAACAGCGGGATACATAATAAAACCACTAAAGCAGTTATGAGCTTCATAACATCACTCCGTTGTTAATGATAATGGATACCTAAATTTTCGCTGTTTGTTTTCCAGACTCCTGCCATTTTGATTTCGATAACGGTAGGATAGAGTGAAATCTTTGAAAACACGGGAGAGGCTTGAGTTCGGGCTTTCTGCAGCAATAGCCGGTCGGTGTGGCTGGCTATTGCTGCAGGACTTTGTTTTAGGGAGAAGGTTGTCTTGTTTGTTGATTGTATACAGTTGCCGCTAAGGAAGGCATACTAAATAAAAAGTAAAACTCTGGAGAAAGAAGGATGTTTGTGGATAAAAGCTATATATTTATGCTGTTTACCCTTATTGTAGGAGCTGTGTTTTTTCTGCTGGTACCCAAGACGCAATATAAGCGTTATCTTTTATATGGCATCGTGCTTGGCGGTTTTGTCCATGGCTTTATCGCCTCCGCTTCAAGCTATATGAATTTATTGAAATATACCAATATGGGACCGTTCAGTGTTATGGGTGTTATACCGGCCTGGACACCGATTGCCTGGTCATTTTCGTTTGCTGTCTTTTTCTATTTAATGCCCCGGCGCAGAGCTTTTTTGATTCCTTATGTGCTGGCTTTTACCGGCCTGGATTATATTGTGGGACTGGTACTGGAAGCCTATGGTTTGTTTATGTATATCGGCAGTTACCGTTATTTTGCTCTATTGACCTTTTTAGTATGGTATTCTGTGGCAGCCTGGATTTTTTACCGGGACCCGCAAGCAAATGTTTTACAGCCGGTTGCCGCGAAAGCGCTGCCGGAAGAAAAGCGGGATGAGGAAAAATAACCGTTTATTTGTGAAGTGATTGTAACAAAACTGTAACATTGGCATGGTACTATTTGGTTGTAGGAACCAATAGGAGGGATTGTAGATGAGAAACATGGTAAAGAAGACGATTATTTATTCGTTGGTTGGGATTATGCAGCTTGGCTTTGGCTTAACGGTAACCGAGGCATCGCCGTTGCATACTGGTAACTGGCAGCCGCAGACCATCCGGATGGACCGGCCTCATGACGGTGATTCGGACCGGCAGCGTGAGCATGACCGGAGAGAACGGGAAGAAAATGAACGCCATGAAAGAGAAATGAAGCGGCGCCCCCATGAAAGCGACAGGGAATGGCATGAACGGCAGGAACGGGAAAAACAGCGTCATGATCAGGCATTGCACGAAATCGCAGCCTTTCTGATAGGCGTTGTAGTCGGTCAGTCTAATTAAGCAAAAAAATAATCCGGAACTGGGAGAGAGGCTCTTTGGGTTTCTCCTTCCAGCCGGTTTGATTTCCCTATTCGAAAGAATAGGGTTCTTTATTTTTACCCGGCAATGCCGGAAACTTTCCGTCCTTAGTTTCCTTGTTGCGGAACAGAACCATTAAAAACCCGAGGTAGTGAGAGATTTGGCTTATTTACCGGAAAAGGGACTGATTTTTGTTGTTTTCCCAGATGGTGTTTATTGCTAAAAAACTTGAATTCTGCTACGCTGATGATGAGCAAGATGCTGCATTGACGAAACAAAGGAGAGAGGATTACGATTATGCTACGATTTGAATGCGATTATACCGAAGGCGCTCATCCCAGGATTTTGCAGCGACTGCTGGAAACCAATGAAGAGCAGACGCCGGGCTATGGTTTGGATCAGCACTGCGAAGCAGCCCGGAATTATATAAAAAAAGCTTGTCAGGCGATGGACGCCGAGGTTCATTTTTTGGTTGGCGGCACACAGACTAATGCCACCATCATTGCTTCTATTCTACGCCCCTATCAGGGCGCGGTGACAGCCGAAAGCGGTCATATTGCCGTCCATGAGACCGGCGCCATTGAAGCGGCCGGTCACAAGGTGCTTACGCTGCCCAGCCGGGACGGGAAAATCCGGGCCGAGCAGGTAAAAGAGTTATACCGGGCTCACTGGGCCGATGCTTCCCATGAGCATATGGTACAGCCCGGCATGGTATATATATCCCATCCAACTGAGAACGGAACCACGTATCGCAAGGATGAACTGGAGGCGTTAAGCGCTGTTTGCCGGGAATGCGGCCTGTCACTGATGCTGGACGGCGCTCGTCTGGGGTACGGCCTGGCGGCTCCGGACAATGATTTGTCCTTAGCCGATATTGCCCGTCTCTGCGATGTTTTTTATATCGGGGGAACGAAAGTCGGAGCTCTAATGGGCGAAGCTGTCGTGATTACTCAGGAGACCTTGAAGCGAGATTTCCGTTACATGATTAAACAGCATGGCGGGATGTTGGCCAAGGGACGGCTGCTGGGCATTCAGTTTGAAACGCTGTTTGAGGACGGTCTGTACTTTGAAATTGCCAGGCATGCCGTAGCCATGGCGATGCGTATCCGGGAAGCTTTCGCGGCCAAAGGATTTTCTTCCCGCTATGCTTCTACTACCAATCAGCAATTTCCCGTTTTACCTGATGAAGTGTTAAAAAAACTGAGTGAAACCTACTCCTATTCTTTTTGGGAAAAGGCGGACGCCACTCACAGTGTAGTGCGGTTCTGTACCAGTTGGGCTACCAAACAGGAGTATGTGGACAGGCTTGTTGAGGATATAAAAAAATTATAAACAGTTAACAGGAAGGTTGCAGATCTGCAACTTTGTTGAGCCGCTGCCGGAAGTGCTCCGGCAGGAAGCGCGGAGGGTTAGCCGGAATTACGGACAATTAATACGGGGCAGGGGGCGTAGTGCAGAACATAGTTGCTGATGCTGCCAATTAGTAATTTGGCTACATCGCTCATTCCACGCCGTCCCATAACGATTAAGGAATAATTATTTTCTTTTGCAATTTCGGTAATTTTTATCCCTGGATGGCCATATACAATACGGGTTGTTACGTGACCGTCGAATGGCTGAAAAATGGCTAAAGCGTGCTCTAAAATTTGCGTGCCTTTTTCATCCAGGCTTTGGCTCAATGCCTGCGGCAGGGACTGGGAATCGGCCATCAGATAGGCAGCGTGTTGAATAACATGGATCAACGCCACAGAACTATTAAATTTCTCGGCTAAGCTTAGCGCATAGCTGGCCGCCGCTAAGGCAGCTTCCGAGCCATCTAAGGGGACTAAAATTCTTCCAAACACATTCTCACCTGTTTTCTAGTAGTTATCGGACTATTTTTTTGCTTCGGCATGGACTAGGCTGGTTTCTTGTTTGCTTATGGCGAGCAGACCAAGATAGCTTGCTAAAAAAAGGCCCATAATAGCGGTTGAACACCAATATATAGATGCATAGCCCCATTTTCCGGCAAGTATTCCCAGGGCGATCGAACCGGCGCCGTTGCCAATATCAACCATGTTGTAGAAAGTGGCGCTGGCCGCACTGCGTTTGGATGGCGGGACAAGGTTGAACATCCAGGTTTGCATAGCTGGAAAGAGAGTCCCATAGCCAAAGCCGTAAAGTGCCGAGGCGGCCAGGAATACCGGCATGGTTTTGCTTTGAGCCAGGACCGCAAAGCCGAGCAGGAATAATACAGAGCCGGGCAGTAAAACCCAGGCCGGTCCTTTTCTGTCAAAAATTCTTCCTGTGACTAAACGGGAAAGAAAAATACACAATGTACATACCAGAAAAAAATAACCGGCGTTAGCAATATGTACTTCTTTGGCTAACAGGGCGATGAAATTTAAAACCCCGCCAATGCATATACCAAAAAGTATCGTAAGAAAGGCTTGAAATAGCAAACGCTTTTCAATAAGTTTATCAAGCAGTGAAACATCTTCTTGTATAATTGAACTGTCTGTGCGGACATTCGGGAAAGAACAAAAACTCATGCACACAAGCGCGACTATCTGACTTATTGTTGCTACAATAAATAGAGTTTGAAATGAAATGTTGTCGACAATCCATACGCCGAGGCCCGGAGCAACAGCCATGGCCAGTGTAGTTCCCAAGCCGAAATACCCCATTCCTTCACCACGTCTGGAGGCGGGCAGGATATCGGCAACGATAGTGGCATATAGGGTAGTAGCTATGCCAAAACCCAGGCCGTGCAGCACCCGTAAAGAAAGCAATTTTGGCACCGAAGTGGCCAGCGTATAACTTAAAGCAGCAATGAAACAGAGAATGCAGCCGATATAGAGGTAATATTTTTTCCCCCATCTTTTAATTCCATAGTCTGTAAAAAGACGAATTAAAATAGCACAAAATACAAAAATCGCGGATAAGAGCCCGATATCAGTACTGGTGCCGCCTTGTTTTAACACATAAAGAGGGAGTGTGGGCAAAAAGATATGAAAGCCGCTAAAGAGGAACGTGTTGGAGATAGTGAATAAAATGAAATCTTTTGTCCATAGTTTTTCATTATTCATTGATTAAAGTATCCTTTCTAAAAGCCAATAAACAATATTAACTTTGATATTTTTGTGAATTAGAATACATGGATTGTAGCATAGCAAACAGCTGATTTTGTTTTTCTTCCGGTAAGTCGGCTAAAACCGCCTGCCGGTGTTTTTGAATGGCTTCCTCCCATTGGTTATACTGGGCTAGTGCCCTATCAGTCAAAAAAACATTTTTTTCCCGCCGGTCGTTGCCAGGTTTTCTTTCGATTAGCTGCTTTTCTTCCAGCTTTATTACACTTTTGGATATAGCCGCCGGTTCGACATTCAAATAATTAGCTAAAGAAATTTGTGACGTAGGGCCGAGTTCCTTTAGACTCATGAGGATAGACCATTCAGAGCTATATAACCCATAGTCTGCCAGGCAATAGTTGATACCCTGGGAAATAGCCCGTGTCGTTTGATAAAGTTGATGCATCAGCCGATTAGAGTCCATGATATAGGTGGTCACCTCTTTGTGGATAAATTAATATACTAGTATATTATTAACTAGTATATTAATTTGTTGTTTTTCTGTCAAGCTGTTACTAACGGTGAAAGTTTGTAAAAACTTTTACATTGAACTGATTATGTAAATTTGATAGACTGGTATAGAGTCCAATTCTACATAGAAAAGAGAGGCTTTACGTAAGATGGTAAGCAAGTCGAAAAACCGGGTGGATGTGTTGGGGTTTATTGTTATCATAGTTATTTTGGCGCTTATGGGCAGACTGGCTTACCTTCAGATCATAAAAGGTGATTACTTTCACACCTTGGCTGAGCAAAATCGCATCCGCTTGATTACCGTGACGGCGCCGCGGGGAACTTTCTATGACCGCAACGGAGCGCCGCTGGTGAACAACCGCCCCGGTTTTTCCGTGTCCCTGATGCCGATTGACGGACCGGTTTCACAGGAGGTTATTGCTAAACTGGCGGATATTCTCAAGGTTAAGCCGGAGGAGATTTTAAACAAAGTCAAAAAAGAGGAAAACCCGCTAAATCCGGTTATCGTGAAAAACGATGTGGGACAGGACATTGTGGCCAAGATCGAAGAACGGAAAAGCGATCTGCCTGGCGTGGTACTGGCGATTCAGGCGGTGCGCAGTTATATATACAATGATCTTGGCGCCCATATGTTCGGCTATGTGGGGGAAATCAACGACAGCGAACTGGAAAAAGGGAAAGCCGACGGCTATAAAAGTGGTGACATTCTTGGCAAGTCCGGTCTGGAACAGGTCTATGATAAAACACTGCGCGGTGTGGACGGCGGTGAGCAGGTTGAAGTGGATGTGACCGGACGGCCGATCCAACGGCTGGGCCGGAAGGAACCGGTTCCCGGTAATGACCTGTGGCTTACTATTGATTATCGCGTACAGAAAGCTACGGAAGAGGCGATGGACCGGCAGCTTACCTACTTGCAGAATAAACTGGGCAACAGTAAAGCAAAAGCCGGCGCTGCCGTCGCGATCAATCCTAAAACCGGTGAGGTGCTGGCGATGGTCAGCCGGCCGGCCTTTAATCCCAACCTGTTTAATGGCGGCATCTCGGAAAAAGACTGGAAGGTAATCAATGATAATCCGTTCAATCCCATGCAGAACCGGGTGATTGCCGGTGAATATCCGCCGGGCTCGACGTTTAAAATTGTGACGGGCACAGCAGCGCTGGAGCTGGGAAAGGTGACGCCGGAAGAAAAGATTCTCGATACAGGCAAGCATTGGATTATTCCCAAGGGAAACGCGCAGAATGAAGCGCTGGGCTTGATTGATTTCCGCGAGGCGTTGTCCAAATCGGATAATGTGTATTTTTATGAAATGGGAAACCGGCTGGGTATCGACAATCTGGAAAAGTATGCGAGAATGTTCGGCCTTGGTGAGTACACCGGTATTAAACTGCCGGGTGAATCAAACGGTCTGGTAGCGAATAAAAAATATAAAATGAAAGTGTATGAAGAAGACTGGTATCTGTCGGAAACCTTTGACGCCGCCATAGGGCAGGGATTCCAACTGGCGACGCCGCTGCAGGTGGCCAATGTCATGGCCCAGATAGCCAATGGAGGGCATCGTTACCGTCCCTATCTTGTCAGCAAAATTGCCAGCCCTGACGGCAAGACCATGCAAGTCTTCCAGCCGGAGGAAGTGGGAACGATCAACATATCGGCTAAAACGCTTAACCTCATACGGAGCGCTCTCCGCGATGTCGCCTTGCCGGGCGGTACGGCGGCGACTACCTTCGCCGGCTTTCCCATCCCGATTGCCGGCAAAACGGGTACGGCGGAAAATCCTCATGGTGACGATCATGGCTGGTTTGTGGCCTATGCGCCGTTTGATGATCCGCAGATCGTGGTGGCTGTTCTGATTGAGCAGGGCGGTTTTGGTGCCGACTCGGCCGTGCCGATTGCCCGCAAAATGCTGGAGGCTTATTTCGATGTCCCTTCCCAGAAAAATCCGGCAGATTTATATGCCGAGGAGCAGGCGGCGAAAGCCGGTGTTAAGCAGCCATAAGAGGGTACTTCTTATATTTACGGAAGTGGGCCTGTATGATATAATAAATAAAACCACATATTCTTCGGGGAGCTTGTGTAGCAGGCTGAGAGGAAGTAATCAAACTTTGACCCATATACCTGATTTGGATAATGCCAACGTAGGAATGTGAATTGTGTTGCTATGATGTATAGGTAGAGCAGGGATATGCCGGCAGGTATATCCTTTTTTATTGTTCGTAGGGTTCATCCGGTAAGGTTTTAGTTTTTGCCGGAGGAAGTGGTGGAGGAGGAGCGTCCTGCACCGGTGACAAACGACAACTAACATAGCGAGGGAGCTCGTGTTTCGGGATGAGAGGAGGCTTTGGAGCCTCGACCGGCCTGATGGCTATGCCATGGGGGAACTGCTATGTGATTTTATATGCCTTTCTGTAGTATCCCTGTATGACATGGCCTGTCAGCAGGGATTAAGCATATGTACATGCTTGCCATAGATTATTACAGATGAGGTGTTTTTTGATGAATCGAAATGCGGGACTCTTAAAGATGGTGATGTTATCCATGCTGGTGGCCATTGGCGTGGTGATTTCCCCTATCCTGCGGATTGAAGGGATGTGCCCGATGGCCCATGTGATCAACATTGTATGTTCTGTTTTATTGGGACCCTGGTATTCTTTGCTGTGCGCCACACTGATTGGCATCATCCGGATGATGCTAATGGGCATCCCGCCGCTGGCGTTGACCGGTGCGGTGTTTGGCGCCCTGCTGTCAGGTCTGTTGTACCGGTATTTTAAGGGACGGCTGATCTGGGCTGTTATAGGCGAGGTGCTTGGCACAGGCGTGATCGGTGCTCTTGTTTCTTATCCGGTGATGACCTTTCTGTGGGGCAAGGCCGGGCTGACCTGGACTTTTTATCTGCCGCTCTTTATCGCGGCCACCTTGATCGGCGGTTCGATTGCCTATGTGTTTTTGACAGCTTTGAAAAAGACGGGCATGCTGGCAGTATGTCAGAGTCGGTTAGGAGCGGTGGTCTATGACAAAGGCTGATGTTTCGCTTGCCGGGCTGCTGGCTGTCCGGCGGGAGGTGCAGGAACGCAGGCCGCTCATTCACTGCATTACCAATCCCATTTCAATCAATGACTGCGCCAATGCCGTTCTGGCCGCCGGGGCCAAGCCGATCATGGCGGAGCATCCGGCCGAAGTGGCCGGCGTTACGGCGACGGCGGCTGCCTTGGCGGTCAATTTAGGCAATATAACTGACAGCCGCATGGCGGCCATGCGTGTATCCGGCAAAGTGGCCAGTGAACGGAAGCTGCCTTCGGTGCTTGATCTGGTCGGTGTGGGCTGCAGCCGCCTGCGTCTTGACTTTGCCAGGGAGTTTATTGCCGAATGCCGCCCTGCCGTGATCAAAGGCAACATGTCGGAAATCAAGACGCTTAGCAAAGGAGAAAGTCATGCCCAGGGAATTGATGCCGGCGAACAGGACAGCCTGACCGGAGATAATATGGCCGATACCCTGCGTTGGCTGCGGGAGCTCTCGCTGGCTACCGGCGCAGTTATCACCGTAACCGGCCGGGTGGATGTGATTACCGATGGCCGGATCGTTTTCCTGCTGGAAAATGGCTGTGACATGCTGGCGAGGATCACGGGAACCGGCTGTATGCTCAATGTGTTGGTCGCCAGCTTTATTTCAACCGGTCGTATTTTGGCAGGCGCGGTGTTGGCGACGGCGTTCCTAGGCATTTGTGGCGAACTTTCCTTGCCGGTAAAGGGAACCGGCATGTTCCGGGCCAATTTGCTGGATACTATATACAGTCTGACTGACGAGGAATTTAGCAAAGCTATCAGGTGGACAGTCGTATAAACGGTGAGAATATCGCGCCATCATCATATTGTCTAAAGGAGCTTAGGTCATGCGACATGTAACGGCTGCTGTTTTATTAAAGGACGGCAAGTGCCTAATCGCTAAACGGCGAACAGGCGACGCGCTGGAGCATCTGTGGGAATTTCCCGGTGGCAAGGTCGAAGAGGGGGAGACACCGCAGAAATGTCTGCAACGGGAAATCCGGGAGGAACTTCAAATCGAAGTCGCAGTGGGAGACTTTTTAACCGAAAGCATCTACGACTACGGTCGGGGCGTTATCCGGTTAATGGCCTATATCGTCACCTGGCAAAGCGGCAGCCTGAGGCCGACCGTTCATGACGGACTTGCCTGGGTTGACGGGAACACAATCACCGGTTATCCATTTGCCCCGGCCGATATTCCGATAGCGGAGAAGGTGAGAGAATTATTGTCCGCTGGGAAGAGTTGACGGATATTGGGCGATTGCATAGTATAGTGAAAAAGAAAGGGAGTAGGCGAATTGGATTATTTATGGCTGGTATTTTCTTTGCTATCGGCTGTAACGGCAGCGCTGGTGGCTATTTTTGGCAAGATTGGCCTGCAGACAGTGGACGCCAACACGGCTACAGCCGTCCGGTCGATTGTCATGGCCATTTTTTTAATGGGAGTAGTGGTATTGCAGGGGAGTGTTAAGCAGATACCAGTTATTTTGGCCGATAAAAGGACGTTGTTATTTATTGTGCTTAGCGGGATAGCCGGGGCCCTGTCCTGGTTGTTTTATTTCCTGGCCCTTAAGTACGGTAAGGTATCACAGGTAGCGCCCATTGACAAGCTGAGTGTTGTGATGGCCACGATCCTGGCTGTCATGCTGCTGGGCGAAAACATCAGCCTGTTAAATGGCATCGGTGTCGCACTTATCGCCGCCGGAGCCATTGTGGTGGCTCTTTCCTAGAGAACCGCTGATTTAATGAGCCTGCCAGCCTGGCGAAAGTATCAGTCTGCAGCTTGTCAGGCAAAAATCAGCAACCTGTCATACGCCAGCCATGGTTCCCTGTTAAGCAAACTATTATAATGGACGTATAGAAGAAAAACAGGGGTGAAGCTATGAAAAAGAGTACGATTATGACAGGGCTGATTCTTTTGTTAAGTATGCTTGTGGGGATTGTGGCAGCGGTATCGGCACGGCAGCAGGAGCCTAAGGTGATTCCCTTGGATGTAACTGCCATCAAGGTGGACGAATTTTTCCCCCGCCAGGAAGGAACATTCATTTTAAAAGATATGCAAACCGGCAAGATGTTTGTCTACAATCCGGCCAGAGCGAATGTCCGGCAGTCGCCTTGCTCTACCTTTAAGATCATGAACTCGCTGATTGGGTTGCAGACCAAAGTGGTGCAGGACGAGTACGATGTGAAGCGCTGGGATGGCACCGACCGTGGGTTGGCGGTGTGGAACCGGGATCATACGCTGGGGTCGGCCATGCGCTATTCCGTAGTCTGGTATTATCAGGCTATGGCCCGTGATATTGGCGCCGAGCGGATGCAGTACTGGCTGGACCAATGCTCTTACGGCAACCGGGACATCAGCGGCGGCATTGACCAGTTCTGGCTAAACAGCTCGCTGACCATTTCACCGTTGGAACAGGTTGAGTTTCTGGAGCAATTGTATGCCGGAACCCTGCCTTTCGATAAAGATGTGATGAAGACGGTTAAACGGATGATGCTTTTAGAAGAGGGAGATACATATGCGCTGTACGGGAAAACCGGAAGCTCCAAAGACAATCTGGGCTGGTTTGTTGGGTTCGTCAATGTAAAGGGAAGGACCTATCTCTATGCTACTCAGCTTGACAGTCCGCAAGGAAATAAAACCGGCGGCGCTTTTGCCAAGAAGGTAACCCTGGATATTTTAAAAAAGTACGGCTTGATTGATAAATGAATCGGAACTTATAATAAATAGAGGAGCCGGGCCGCTGCATGAAAGCTGCGGGAAGGCCCCTCTCTAAATAATCTGTAGGAGACTTCCGATGCAAAAACAGGTGTGGCTTGTTATCGAAAGGGGAGAACCGTTTGAAATAGGGACCCGCTTAAAATTGGAACCAGGCGAATTTTGTCTGGGCCGTTCCAGCGAGAAGCAGCAGGTCGATATCAGCTTTTCCAATTTCCTTATATCCCGCTGTCATTGTTGCATTTACCATCATAAGGATGGTCTGGAGGTTTGTGATACCGGCAGCAAGCACGGGACTTTTCTTAATGAGAAGCGCTTGCTCAGTCATAAGAAATATCCCATTCTTAGCGGTGATCGAATTTCTTTGTCGATGGGAGTGGCCGTGTTTCGGATTGTTCAGTCGGCGTTGGATGAAGTAACCATCGACTTGACACAGCCGGTGACAGTAAGCTCTGACGGAGCTGGTGTTATACTGGATGACAGGAAACGGGAATGCCGGATTGAAGGACAGCCCATTCCGCTGACCGAAAAAGAGTGGCTCTTTCTAAAGCTGCTTTATGACCATGCCAACACGGCGGTGTCTTATGACCGGATTAAACAGGCCGTCTGGCCGGAGCGGATGAACCTAGAGCAGAATAATGCGGTAGAAGTGGGGACAGACGAAATAAATACCCTGGTGTACCGAATGCGCCGGAAGCTGGGAATGAAGGATTCCTGTTTAAAATCAGTCCGTGCTTATGGCTATATGCTGGAAATAAAATGATTTACTTAGCCCTGATGGATATTACGCGGTATTTGCATAGATGTAAGTAGAGAGAATGGTAATCTATGGGGGATTTCCGGTTAGGATAAAAATAATAGGGAATGCTTTAAAAAAGCAAAATCAGATAGTTAGAATGATCTTAAATAGCAGGTAGACCAAAATAAAATCCGCCGTTTCCATAATCATCGGAATCGCGGCGGATTTTTTGCTTTTCTTTATGACGTCGGTAATCATTTTTCCGGTCAACCCAGACGGGAGCCAGTTTTACTTCCGGTGTCATGGCCCGGTTTGGCTTGCCGGGAACTTTAAGGGTATTGGGATTGATTGTACCACAGGGTATAGGCTGTTTTCGTTTAGACATGATCAGCACCTCCATGAGCTTATTATACTGCGGGGCACCTTACCCTTACAACTATGGATATTTAAAGCACCGCTGACTTATTCGCACTGCGCGTCCGATGGAACCTTTTTCACCTGGCTGTGTCAGCAAAACCTTAGCAGATGAAAAAATCCCGCCTTATGCCGGCAAGCATACCAAATCAGCGGTTCCTTAGAAATTTGCTTTAGAACCATTTGACAATTCCTATACGTAAGACGTATAATAGCGATGAATATTTGAATCTGGTTTTACCAAAGGCTGTGAACAGGAAGAGTATTTCGGTCGGGAACCGTACAGAGAGCAGGGAAAGCTGAGAACCTGCGGGGGATTGCCGGAAGAAAATCACCTGAGAGCCGATGACTGAACTAGTGTAGTGACTCACTACTATACTTACAGTAGGTCCATTCGTATTCCTGCGTTAAAGGATAAGGTATGCAGTACCTGAATGTGAAGGTGGTATAGCGAAGGTAAACACTTCGTCCTGACAGGGGGCGAAGTGTTTTTTATTTTTAACAACGATCCGCCGGGTGGCAGTGTTGTCTTAAGGAAGGAACAAGAGAAAGGGGCAGAACATGTATAAGAAAGTAAGTCCGAAAAATGATTTTGTGGAAATGGAAAAATCCATCCTGAATTTATGGGAAGAAAAACAAGTCATTGCCAAGAACTTTGACATGAATGAAGGCAAGGAGTATTTTACCTTTTATGACGGTCCGCCGACAGCTAACGGCACACCGCATATCGGTCATGTGGTAACCAGGGTTATCAAGGACCTGATTCCCCGCTATAAGGTCATGAAAGGTTACAAGGTGCTTCGCAAAGCCGGCTGGGACACTCACGGTTTGCCGGTGGAGCTTGAAGTGGAAAAGAAATTGGGAATTTCCGGCAAGCCGGAAATTGAAAAATATGGTGTGGAAGCTTTCATTAAGCAATGTAAGGAAAGCGTGTTTACTTATGCCACGCAATGGAAGGAAATGTCCGAGCGGGTAGCTTATTGGATTGACATGGAGAATCCCTATGTAACCTATCACAACGACTATATCGAATCGGTCTGGTGGTCGTTAAAGCAGCTTTGGGATAAAGACCTGCTCTACAAAGGCCATAAGATTGTTCCCTACTGCCCGCGCTGCGGCACGGCACTGTCCTCCCATGAAGTGGCCCAGGGTTACAAGGATGTAAAGGATAGCTCGGCCTATGTTAAATTCCGGCTGAAAGGTGAAAATGCCGCCATTCTCGTCTGGACGACGACGCCTTGGACGCTGCCCAGCAACGTGGCCCTGGCGGTCAATCAAAAATATGATTATGTGGAAGTCATCAACCAGGAAGAACACCTCATTCTGGCCAAGGAACTGCTAAGCTGCCTGGAAGGCGAATATGAAGTGGTGCGGGAATTCAAAGGCGAAGAGCTGTTGGGCAAGGAATACGAGCCCATGTTCAGCTTTGCCAAGCCGGAGAAGAAAGCCTATTATGTGGTGCACGGCGATTTTGTCACCCTCGGCGACGGCACCGGTATCGTGCATATTGCGCCGGCCTATGGGGAAGACGATAACAAGATCGGTCAGAAATATGACCTGCCCCTGGTGAACCTGGTGGATGCTCAGGGTAACTTTACCGAAGAGGTCACCCCCTGGCAGGGTCTGTTTGTCAAGAAGGCCGATGAGAAAATTCAGGCGTTCCTCAAAGAAACCAATACGCTGTATAAAGCGGAAAAATATCTTCACTCCTATCCGTTCTGCTGGCGCTGCGATACGCCGCTGCTCTACTATCCGCGGGTATCCTGGTTTGTCAGAATGTCATCCCTCCGGGACAATCTGCTGGCCAACAACGATACCATCAACTGGTATCCGGACAATGTAAAAAAAGGCCGGTTTGGCAACTTCCTGGAAAACGTCATCGACTGGGGTCTTAGCCGTGAACGCTACTGGGGCACGCCGCTGCCTATTTGGGAGTGCGACTGCGGCCACCGGGAATGCATCGGCAGTGTGGCCGAACTGAAAGAAAAAGGCCGGGCTGTAGCGGACGATATCGATCTGCATAAGCCGTACATTGATCAGGTACAGCTTGAGTGCCCGCAGTGCGGCAAGGATATGCAGCGCGTCAGCGAAGTCATCGACTGCTGGTATGACTCGGGTTCGATGCCGTTTGCTCAATACCACTATCCGTTTGAAAATAAAGAGCTGTTTGAACAAAACTTCCCGGCCCAGTTCATCTCTGAGGCAGTGGACCAGACCCGCGGCTGGTTCTATACCCTGCTGGCCATTTCAACTGCCGTATTTGATAAGAGCTCCTTTGAAAACTGCGTTGTTTTAGGCCACGTCCTGGATAAGCATGGCCTTAAGATGTCGAAGCATAAAGGCAATGTGTTGAGCCCGTTTACCGTGCTGGACCATCAGGGCGCTGATGCCTTGCGCTGGTACTTCTACACGGCCAGCGCTCCCTGGCTGCCCTCCCGTTTCTACGAGGACGCCGTAATCGAAGCGCAGCGCAAGTTCCTGAATACCCTGTGGAATGTGTATTCCTTCTATGTGCTGTATGCCGAAATCGATCAATTTGATCCGGCCAAGTACCAGGGACGGCAAAGCAGCCATGTCATGGACCGCTGGATTATTTCCAAGCTTAATACCCTGATTCAGCGGGTGGATGAATACCTGGATACTTATAAAATCACCGGGGCGGCCGAACTGATCGAGGAGTTTACCGATGAGCTGTCCAATTGGTATGTCCGCCGCAACCGGACCCGTTACTGGTCAATGGATATGACGGAGGACAAGATTGACGCCTACCTCACCTTGCATACCGTGCTGAAAGACCTGGTGGTCGTTGCGGCTCCGTTCGTGCCATTTATTACCGAAGAAATCTATCAGAACCTGGTGGCGCCCATTTTGCCTGGCGCACCGGAAAGCGTGCATTTGTGCCTATGGCCCGAATACCGGGAGGAACTGGTTGATGTCAAACTGGAAAAGGAAATGGAATTGGCCTACAAGATTTGCGGCCTGGGCCGCAGCGCCAGAAATCTGGCCAACATCAAAAACCGCCAGCCGCTGCCTAAGATGCTTGTCAGCACCAGCGAGCTCCCCGCCTATTATGTGGACATCATCAAGGATGAACTGAATATTAAAGAAGTCATGGTCAATGCCAATATGTCCGATTACGTAAGCTATACCATTAAGCCTAATTCACCGGTGCTAGGCAAGCTGTACGGCAAGCTGCTGCCGGGCATCCGGAAAGCGATCACCGAAGCTAACCAGATGGAACTGGCGCTTAAAGTTTCAGCCGGACAAAGCATTAGCATTGAAGTGGAGGGAACCTCCATCGAGCTGAACAGTGAAAACCTGCTGGTTACCATGAACGGTTTGGAAGGCTTCGCCTTTGCCGGCGAAGGTGAGCTGGGCGTCGTGCTGGATACCCATATTAGTGAAGAACTGAAAACCGAAGGCTATGCCCGGGAGATGGTCAGCAAGCTGCAGAATATGCGGAAAGACAGCCTATTTGAAGTGGTGGATAAGATCAACATTTATATGGCCGGCAATGAGCTATTAAAAGCCGTAGTCGAACAATATAAAGATTATATTATGAGCGAAACGCTGGCCGAGGACATCATTTTTGATGCCGACAGGGAATATACGGAAGTGAATATTAACGGTGAAAAGTTAAAGCTGGCGGTGGAGCGGCAGTAGTACACTGCTGAACTGTACAGGGCCGGGGATATATCCCCGGCCCTGTTGCTTTTTTTCGGATAGAAGCTGATATTGGCTCGTGCACCAATGTCTATTGACAAAAAGCTGAAAAAAATGTTAACTGGAAGTAATAAGTCTATATTGCGGTCCCTGTCAAGCTTAAAACGGAAGAAATATCGCCATAATATTGATTGATCTGGGGCCCAGTTAGGAGGAACCTATTTTGAATTTTATTGTAGCTCCAGAGGTTTTTGCGTTATTGCCGGAGGTTTGTTTTGGCGTGGTAGTGGTCAAAGGGGTGGACAATAGCAGTGCCAGGCAGGAAACGGAAGAATTGTTGGCAGCAAGTGTTCGGTTGGCCAGTGAGAAGTTTCAGACAGGCAAGGTAAAAGAGGCGGCGGAGATTCTGCCTTACCGGGAGGCCTTTCAGACCTTGGGCATAAACCCCAATAAATATATGAGTTCCATTGAAGCCATGAGCTCGCGAATTGCCAAACAGAAGGATTTCCCACGCATCAGTCCCCTTGTCGATTTGGTCAATGCCGTATCTTTAAAGCATCTGGTGCCGATGGGCGCCCACGATCTGGCAGCGGCGGACGGTGATATTCAGGTCCGGTTGTCCCGGCAGGGTGACAGCTTTATTCCCTTTGGCTCCGATACGGCGGAAATCCTGGCAGATGGCGAGCTAATTTACTCGGCCGGCAGCATTGTTAAAACAAGACGCTGGATTTGGCGGCAAAGCGAGCAAGGCTGTGTGACCGGTGCGACCCGGGACGTATTTTTCCCGATCGACGGATTTTACGGACAGAACGAACAACGGGTAATTGCGGCCAGGGATGAATTGGCTGAATGGCTGGAACGGTTATTTGCCGTCCCGGTGACGGTCGGCATGGTTGATAAAACCAATCCATCTTTGGCAATATAATGAGAGACGGTTGCAATAAGGCTGATTTGAAGCACTCTTATTAAGGCGATAAAGATAAGGAGTGATGCTATGACAACTTTTCGAGCATTATACAGCAGAATACGGCAGGAAGTATCCGCTCAGACGGAAAGTGGCTGGGAGGGTGTAGGCGGCGACGATTTTGACAAAAGCCAGCTCAATTGCCTGTTCAGCCCGGAACAGTATCCGGTCAACCCGGGCATTCATGAATGTCTGCAAATGGCGAAAGCCGGTGCCTTGACTATTTCCCGTGATGTGCTGGCTTCACTGGAAACACTGGCGGCTAAGCCTAGCTTTGCCTATGTGTTGATTGCTCCTTCCTTTTTGGGCCAGTTTCATGAACAGGTGACACCGGGCATGCTGCGTAACGCCTTCCGGCACATGGGTTTTGACGGTATGGTGGAAGTGGCCGTGTTTGCCGATATCCTGACTATTAAGGAAGCGCTGGAGTTTGACCGGAATATTCTCAGCGAAAAGGACTTCCAGTTGACCAGTTGCTGCTGCCCCATGTGGATTGCTATGATCCGGAAGGTTTACAGCGAGTTGATGCCCCATGTGCCGGCCACGGTATCGCCGATGATTGCGGCGGGCCGGACAGTGAAAATCCTGCATCCCGGCTCGGTGACCATTTTCATCGGTCCCTGCGTTGCCAAAAAGAGCGAGGCCCGGGAACCTAACCTGGTGGGCGCTATCGATCATGTGCTGACGTATCAGGAGACTAAGGAATTGTTTGACTTGCTGCAAATTGATCTAACCTCCTATGTGGACAGCGAAAAGGAGAATTCCTCCCGGGGCGGCCGCATTTACGCGCGGGCCGGCGGGGTCAGTGAGGCGGTGAAAAGTACGGTGGAGCGGCTTAATCCCCACCGGAGCATCACCATCAAGACCAGAATGGCTGACGGAGTGCCGAACTGCCGGGCGATGATGAATGAACTGATGGACGGGCGGGTCAACGCTAATTTCTTCGAAGGCATGGGCTGTAACGGCGGCTGTGTCGGCGGGCCCAAGGTACTTGTCGACAAGGAATTTGCCAAAACAAGGGTGGATGAATATGGGGAAAAGGCTGTTTACCAAACGCCGATCGAAAATCCTTATGTGATTGAGCTGCTCCACCGGTTGGGCTTTGACACGCCGGACAGCCTGTTGGCGGATAACGAATTTTTCACCCGCAAGTTTTAAAGGGTGGCGAGAATTTCTGCCGTTAGGCCAAACGGTCAGGAATTCTTCTTTTTTCCGACAGGTAGTCCCGTGTTAAAACCGTAGGCAGCCGTGGTTTTTCCTGTTATAATCAAAAGGGACTTAGTAATTTATCAACTTTGAAATTATAATTTTTTTACGTGTCTTTTTCTGCAATTTTAATTTTGCAAAGTTGACGGACTGCTAATTATCTTGATGAAAACAGGAGGGACCTATGAGCCATTTGAAAATGGAAAAGCAAAAGCGGATTGCGCTGATTGCCCATGACAATCGCAAAGGGGAACTGATTGCCTGGGCTTCGAAAAACAAAGAGAAGCTGAGCCGGCATTTCCTCTGTGGTACAGGCACTACGGCATCGATGATCTCGGCTGAAACAGGCCTGCCGGTCCGGGGTTACCAAAGCGGTCCGTTGGGAGGCGATCAGCAGATCGGCGCCTGTATTGTCAATAATGAGGTTAATCTGATGGTTTTTTTCTGGGACCCGCTGGCGGCGCAGCCCCACGACCCTGATGTCAAGGCGTTGCTAAGACTGGCTGTCCTGTATGATGTGCCTGTGGCGATGAGCCAGTCGGCGGCAGACTTTTTTTTAGGCTCAACCTGCATGGAAGAAGAATATGAGCGCAATGTGATTGATTTTGTTCAGGCCAGAAAAAAAGGATTTTAAAGACGAGAGCTAAAAAGCATGGACTATAATGGGGTCCGTGTTTTTTTGTTGCCGGCAGCTAATAAATTCCGTACAATCAAGGGAAGAATATAGGGGAATGGTCCCAAGTTGACGGACTACTGGTTTTTGGGAGAAGAAAGGGATAGTACTGACTAACATCAAAAAGTAATATATTTACATTAATGGGGCTAGTTGATTTTTAGGTACTTAATAAAGGATTTTTTAAGCCGATATAGAAATTTATACAAATGATCTGAGTAGACTGTCCGGCCTATCATCGCCCCAATCAAAAACCGCTGATTGCATCAGCGGTTTCCTAAAGGAAAGGAGGAATGACCGCGCTATTTTGGACAATTGAATAGGGTATCGTAAAACTTAGTAGATGAGGAGCAGAAAATGAAACCAATAGACTTTATGAGCGATAAACTAAGCGTTCCTGAGCTAACAATGCGGGGAATGCTCTTAGGGATGCTGATTACGGTTATTTTTACGGCATCCAATGTATATCTGGGCTTAAAAGTGGGATTGACTTTTTCGTCGTCAATTCCGGCCGCCGTTATTTCGATGGCGATTCTAAAAATGTTTAAAGATTCCAATGTCCTGGAAAACAACATGGTGCAGACGCAGGCATCCGCAGCAGGCACTCTTTCTGCAGTTATATTCATTATTCCTGGTTTGCTCATGTTGGGGTACTGGCAGGGCTTTGCTTTCTGGCAGACACTGATGATTTGCGCCTGCGGCGGCAGCCTGGGTGTACTGTTTACCATTCCGTTGCGCCGGGCGATGATTGTTAACAGTGATCTTCCTTATCCGGAAGGTCTGGCGGCGGCCGAAATTTTAAAAGTAGGCAGCGGCAGCACGGACGGCAGTAAGAACAGCGGTGTAAAAGATATCATGAGCGGCGGGTTTGTTGCGGCTTTGGTCAGCTTGTGTGCCGACGGTTTTCAGGTTATTTCTTCCGGCGTGCATTACTGGTTTACCTTTGGCGGCATGATCTCCCAAGTGCCCTTGGGATTTTCTTCGGCTTTGCTGGGAGCCGGCTATTTGATCGGAATTGCCAGCGGTATATCTATTTTGGTGGGAACTCTTTTATCCTGGGGTGTTTTCGTTCCATATCTGACGGCAGGTCTGTCGCCAGCGGAGGGACAGAGCCTGGGCGCTTTCGCTACAGGCATATGGGCGCAAAAAGTCCGGCTGATTGGTGCCGGTACGATCGGTATTGCGGCTGTCTGGACTTTGTTGACGCTGGTTAAACCCATTTTGGAGGGAATGCGTATTTCGATTCAGGCTATGAGCCGTTCCGGGCAAGGGAAAGGTCTTCATAGAATGGATACCGACCTGGCGCCGAAAACGACGGCACTCATTTTAGGTGTGATTATCCTTGGTTTGCTGGCAACCTTCTATTCCTTTATTGCCGATGCCAACCTGACGGCTGGTGTGACCTGGGTCTTTATTATTGTCGGCGTGCTTGTTGCCGTCTGCATGGGCTTCTTTGTAGCTGCTGCCTGCGGCTATATGGCCGGTTTGATTGGTACTTCGGCCAGCCCGATTTCAGGGATTGGCATTTTGGGGATTATCATTTCTTCGTTGGTAGTACTCGGTATCGGTTCTGCCGTCAGCCTGTTTGATACGGCGGCGGGAAGCAAATTTGCTATTGCCCTGGCTATTTTTATGACTAGTGTTATTGTCAGCATTGCGGCTATTTCCAATGACAATCTGCAGGACTTGAAAACCGGCCAATTGGTCGGAGCCACTCCCTGGAAACAGCAGGTGGCCCTGCTCTTAGGTTGTATCGTCGGCGCTTTTGCCATTGCGCCGGTATTGAATCTGCTCTATGAAGCGTATGGCTTTGTGGGAGCCATGCCGCGTCCCGGCATGGATGAGGCTCAGGTTTTATCGGCACCGCAGGCAACCTTGATGACAACGATTGCCAAGGGGATTTTCAGTCATAATCTGGATTGGAATTATATTCTGTTCGGCGTCGGTGTCGGTTTGGTCATTATCGTTATTGACATTGTGTTGAAAAAGAATTCGTCGGCTAAATACTGCCTGCCGCCGTTGGCTGTGGGCATGGGTATTTACTTGCCGCCCACCTTGGAAATACCGTTGGTGTTTGGTGCCGTAATCAGCTATTTGGTCTGCCGGTACTTACGTAACCGGGCGGAAGAGCGGAGTCCGGGACATGTGGAAGACGATGTGGAAACCTGCAACCGTCACGGCGTGCTGTTTGCGTCAGGACTGATTGTTGGCGAAAGCCTAATGGGCGTTATAATCGCCATTATCATTGTATTCTCCGTGACTAGTGGCGGCAGTGATGCACCGCTCAAGCTGGTGGGCAAGGACTTTGGCGCCACGGCTGACTGGCTTGGTCTGGTCGTGTTTGCCGCAGTGATTGTCACTTTTGTTTCCCGGGTGCTTGGCGTAGAGTACAAAGTCAAAGCCAAGTAATGATTTCGCGATCAGTGACAGGATGATAGATCAGGATGGACAGTTATAATTAGACCTGCGGCGCACAGAGCCATTCTGGGCGCCGCTTTTATATGTGCGGGAAGCGAGTGGACGTATACGGAAAATGTAAGCCTTATGGTGCGGGAGCCTGGCAAATGTCCGGATTAGGTAGCCGGGAAACAATCTAATCCGGACATTTGCTGTTTTCGATATGTTAGGGCTTGTTTATAAAATGCCGAAACGCCCCCTACGGTGCTTTTTGTGCCATACTTCCTTGAAATTTTTTGAAATAGGGGCCACTATTCCTGCAAAATTTCGCGTGCCCTTTAGAGTATAACTCGTCTGGCGTAAAAATCTCTCGCCATGAGTCATTCCGTTATTTTACAAACAAGCCCTAGGCAGGAATTGGCTGTTGACAGGCAGAAACATGACAAAAAGGACAATGATCAGGACAGGGAGAGAGAACATATGAAATATGATGCGATATTATTTGATCTGGATGGCACCTTGACCGATTCGCAAGAAGGCATCTTGCGTTCGATCCAGTATGCCTTGGAAAAAAGCGGTATTGTCGAGAATGAGGTGGACAAACTGGTTCCTTTCATCGGGCCGCCGCTGGCTGAGTCTTTTCGGGAAGTGTATCGCATGGGTCCGGAACAGGTGGCACAGACGGTTGCCTACTACCAGGAGTATTTTGCGGTCAAGGGAATGTATGAGAATGCCGTGTATCCGGGGATTGAAGAGTTGTTGGCGGAACTGGCGGACCGGGGGAAATATCTGGCGGTAGCCACTTCGAAGCCGATCTTCTTTTCGGAAAAAATTATTGATCATTTTTCATTAACAAAATATTTTCAAGCCATTGTTGGCGCCCAACTGGAAGGCAAGCACAGCGGCAAGGAAGAAATCATTGGTACTATTCTGTCCGGTATTCCTCATATTCCGGCAAACCGGGTGGTGATGGTAGGTGATCGCAAGTTTGATATTCACGGGGCGCAGGCCCATGGCATTGATGTCATTGCGGCAGGCTATGGCTATGGTGCCGATGAAGAACTGGCGGCGGCCGGACCGACGCATATTGCCGGATCGATCGCGGAATTGCGGTCACTGCTGTTGGGCTAAGCCGGTGTACTAGTGTCTTGACCAAGTTAAATCTTAGTTTATAAAGCCTATCATTTTCCGCACTGCTGCGTTGCCGTCGGCTTACATATGGCCGATATGCGCGCCTCCTCCGCCTCGCATTGCAGAAAAATCTATACTGTATAATTCTATTCATAACTTTGCCAAGACACCAGGAGCACGAGGTTATTGAATAAGCTGGTCCAAAAGAGGAAAGACTTCTTCCGTTACAACGGTAACGAGAAAAGTCTTTTTTCTTACATTCCATTAGTTGTTGCCGAAAGGGAAACGGAAACCGACCAACATGTTAGCAGGAGCGTGAGAGCGATGAGCAAGACCGTTAATCCGGTTGTTTGGGTTGAAATTCCTGTAGCCAATATGGAGCGGGCTAAACTTTTTTATGAGGCCGTATTCGGTTGGAAGTTGACGGTTATCGATATGGGGTCCCGGCAGATGGCCATGCTGCCAAGTGAAATGGAATCTCACGGCAGTGGTGGAGCGCTGGTAAAAGAGCGGCACTTTGTACCATCCTATGCCGGTTCGCTGGTGTATTTTTCGGTGAACGACATCCCAGGGACTCTTGCCGGGGTGGTGCTCCATGGAGGTAAAGAACTGATTCCTAAAACGAGTATTGGTGAATATGGGTTCTGTGCTTATTTTGAAGATAGCGAGGGAAACCGCATTGGCTTACATACTCTGTAGTTCGCCCCGTGACCAGCATATGGCAGCGCCCGCCAGCCCAATCAGGACGGCTGCCAGATAGGTATTATGCAGGGATAGTACGAAGCCGGCGCTGCTGTTTAAGTAGGAATACCTGGCCATTTGAATGCTAAACATGGCGCCACTGGTGGCAACGCCCATGACCTGGCCCACGTTGCGCATGAGGGCCAGCATACCGGAAGCCACACCAATTTGATTTTTCGGAACACTTCCCATGATGGCGTTGTTATTGGGTGCCAAAAATAAGCCGGTGCCGAAGCCGACCAGGGCTAAGCCTGTGACGGTGATTAGCGGATAGAAGGTGTAGGTTTGACTGAGCAGAAAAATACCTGTTGAGATCAGCAACATGCCGAGGGTAGTTAAGAAGCGTGAGCCAAACCGGTCGGACAGTGTTCCGGCAACCGGGGAAGTCAGCAGCATGGTCAGGGGAAAAACACTCATTAAGTAACCTGCCGTATTGGTCGGTAAGGCCAAAAAGTTGACCAGATAAAAGGGCATAAGAAAGGTTACCGTGTACTGCGTCAAATAATTAATCATGGCGGAAAAATTGCAAAACAGGAAAAAACGATTGCGGAACACGGCAAAATTAAACATGGGATACTTGCAGCTAAGTTCAATGTAAGTAAAGAGCAGCAACGAGAGCAAGGCGCTCAAAAACAGGGTGATAATGATGGCCGAGCTCCAGCCCCAGGCTTGCCCGTGGCTTAAAGCCAGCAAAAAGGTGCTAAGGCTGATAAAAAGGGTGATGGCTCCCCAAAAATCAAATTTTTGCGGCTTTTTATCTTTAACGGGCAGTATCTTCCAGGACCAATAAGTTCCCAGGATACCGATCGGAATGTTGATAATAAAGATGGATTGCCAGCCGTAAGCCCCTACCAGAAAGCCACCCAGGGCCGGTCCGGTGGCAAGTCCCAAGGAGACAAACATGGCGTTGAGTCCGATGGCTTTGCCTCGCTCGGAAGGATGAAAGGTATCGGCGATAATCGCCTGAACCACGGCCAGGATGGCCCCGGCACCCAGGGCCTGCAAGGCCCGGGAGGCGATAAGCATCCAGATATTGACGGAAAGGCTGTTGCAGAGAGAGGCTACGGTGAAGACGGCAAAGCCGCTGATAAACACCGGGCGATGACCGTACATATCGCCTATCCGGCCATACATGAGCAGGAGACTGCTAATCAGCAACAGGTACACGATGACAACCCATTCGACATTGTTCAGGGTTGTATGAAAATACGTGGTAATGTCCGGCATGGCAATATTAACGATACTGGCGTCTAATGTTGACATAAATACGCCAAGAATGGTAGTCGAGTGGATTAACCATTTGCGGACACGGGGATTATCGACCTGTAACAATTGACGGAACATAGGAAAGCCTTCTTTCTACACGAATTAGCGGTGCAATATCGCTACCTTATAGTATATTGCCGGCTGCACCGATTGTTCTTTTAATCGTGCTCAGTGGTTCCCTAAGTTAACCATCCCTAGGCCGATAACGCCGACGGCTGTTTGGATAACCGCGTCCAGATTGCGCTGGCAATTGGCCAGCACACCGGCTTGCTGAGAACGGACAATGCCTTCGGCGCTGGCGTGAAGAAAGAGTGCCAGTGATCGGGGGTCATAGGCCTTAAGCTCTCCGGCGGTGATGCCTTCCTGAATGATTTGTTCCAGAATCAAAATGGATTCGGTCTGTTTTTCCTGTAAGGCTTGCTGCAAAGGCAGCGGTAAGTCAATGCCGGCCATAGGATTGGCCGCAAGGTGCAGAATTTCAAAATATTGCGGTTCGCTATGAAAAAAGTCCCAATAGGCGTAAAACACGCTCCGCAGGCGAAGTCCTGCGGAGCTGCTTTGTGCTGCGGCCAGACGAAATCCTGCCAGTTGATGCTCATAGGCCTGGCAGCATATATGAAAGAATATTTCTGCCTTGTTTTGAAAATGAAAATACAAAGGGCCGGTAGATATATTTGCCGCTTGGGCAATGTTTCGCATAGAGGTCTTGTGATAGCCCAGGGTTAAAAACAGTTCGCGCGCTTTTAATAAGATCAGTTGCTGTGTGGTTGCCGGATCGGTGTTGTTCATTGGTTTCGCTCTTTTCTATTGAAAAATTCTTTGGAAGGGTTTTATCATGTGTTCTTTTATCTGTTCGCTATACAGTTGGCGCCGGATAAAGGGAAGTTTGGCCGCCACTGACAATATGGCGGCGAATAGCCGGGAAGCATACTGCCGGTGGGGGAAATCATAACGGCCGTTTTGCTTGTAATATTGGTGGTCGGCGATGAAAGGAAATCTAAGTTCTCCCCAAATGGCATCACGGAAAATTTTATGGCCGCCGACGCTTAGGAAGGATGGCGGTTGCAGATAGTTTTGCAGGGAATGCTCAATTCCGGTTTTGGCCAGTTGGTAAAGCAATTTGTCGATGCTTGCCGCTGATTCGGGCTCATCAGTGACGATACCGGCTATATTGGCTTCCTGGAGTTCTGTATAGGCTTCCAGAATCTGGCGCAGGTTGGTAAGTTGAGCTAAAGGGCCGCTAACGATAAAGCCAAGCTGTTTTCCTTTTAAGGCTGGAACATGATTATTAAAAAAACTGCGGTCAAAAAAAGTTTTCCAGCGGGAAGACAGATAGCGGTCGTGGATGGCGCCAGCCATAATGATTATATCGGCAGGTTTGACTTTTGTGTTGAAAAAGGTGATGAAATCATCCTTATTACCATAGACACAGGTATTGTCGTAGGCACACCGGATACAGCCCAGGCAGCCGCCTTTAATAGAAAGATCCCGTAAATTGATGATGTCGGGCTTTTGGCTGTAGGAAGCGGCATACGCCGTCAGCATGTTGGTTAGGTTGGTTTGGCTAGGCAGCGCATCATGGAGGATGAGAATTTTTCTGCCTTGCGGATCGAGCGGCGGCTGACTTAGCGCGGGCGTATAGGCGTGGGTTACCGGGATAAGCGGCAGATAAGCCTTGGCCGTTGCCTGAGCGCTGGCAATAGCGGCCAAAAAGTTGCGGGCAAAGAGGGTAAGCCGCTGCTGACCGGCTGTTTGCAGCAAGTCCTGCATGGCGGCGGAATAGCCGCCGTAATATTTCATTGCTAAATCATCGGCAATGGCATGCATATAGTTATGGGCCGTATGGTCAAAAAAGTGAATGGATGTAGTTAAAACGGCTGTGTATTTGCCTTGGAAATATTCTTCCGCCTGCCTTTCCCTGATGAGTTCAATAAAGCGCTTGTATTGGGCCGGAACAAGGTAGTAGTACAGGGGAAAAGACCACAGGATGCCGTCGGCTTCCGCCACATTCCGGAGAATGTCTTTAAAACGGGCTTCATCCTGTTCGATTAAACGGCTTTGTTGGGCAATTTGCCATACGGTGAAGGTATGCTCCGGAAATTGCTGCTGTAAGAAGCGTATATATTGCATAGTTACACTTATATCACCCTTGGGACTGCCGTGCAAAACGGTAATTTTCATGGGAGAGCCTCCTTGTATAACGGTGTTATATTACGTGCTTTAAATATAACACTGTTATACTGGCGCGTCAAGCGATCAGAATAAGTCGTATGGCCACAGGAGATAAGCGGGGATGCGGTTGTTCCGGCAAGGCGTTAAGAATATAAAGTCTAAAACTTTTCTATTACCACTGGCGGGAATTTAATTTTCTTATAGGAAATGTTACAATAAATAAAATAGATTAATCCGTTACATAGAGACAAGCTACATAAGAAAAGAGGCGTACAGATGGATAAACAGGAAACAAAGGCAGCCAAAAGGAACCTGCCTCCTTTCAGAGCCGACCAGGTGGGAAGTCTGTTAAGGCCGGCGGTGGTAAAAGAAGCCCGGCTGGCTTGTCAGGAGGGGCGGCTTGCGCCGGAGAAATTGCGCTCCGTGGAAAATACCGAAATAAAGAAACTGGTGGAAAAGCAAAAAGAAGTTGGGTTACAGGCAGTGACCGACGGTGAATTGCGCCGTTCCTGGTGGCACCTTGATTTTCTATGGGGGCTTGACGGTGTCAAAAGAGTAGCGGCCGACCATGGTTCCATTGCCTTTCATGGCAAGGATACCAAGGCGGAAACCATTGAAATTGAGGGGAAAATTGATTTTACCCGGCATCCATTCCTGGAAGATTTCAAATTTCTGAAAGAGGTTGCCGGCACTCATACCGCCAAGTTCACCATACCTTCGCCGTCCATGCTGCATTTGATTACCACTGTCCGCAAGGAAGGCTATCAGCCAATTGCACAGTATCAAGACAATGCGGTGCTGCTGCAGGATATCGCCCGTGCTTATCAAAAGGCCATCGCGGCTTTTTATGCTGCCGGCTGCCGATACCTGCAACTGGATGATACCAGTTGGGGTGAGCTTTGCTCAACGGAAAAGCGGGCTATGTACGAGCAGCGCGGCTTTGATCTGGAACAACTGGCGAGGGACTATGTCGCGATGATTAACCAGGCGATTGCAAACCGGCCGGATGACATGATTATTACCATGCATATTTGCCGCGGCAATTTCCGGTCTACCTGGTTTTCTTCCGGCGGTTATGAGCCGGTGGCAGAGATTTTATTCGGCCAGTGCCGGGTTGACGGCTTCTTTCTGGAGTATGACAGCGAACGGGCCGGCGACTTCCGGCCGCTGCGACACATAAAAGACCAGCAGGTGGTGCTGGGACTGATCACTTCCAAAAGCGGCGAGCTGGAGAACCGGGCGGCTGTACTTCAGCGGATAAGGGAAGCGGCGCAATATGTTCCGCTTGCGCAACTGGCTTTAAGCCCGCAATGCGGTTTTTCTTCAACCGAAGAGGGCAATATACTAACGGAAGCAGAGCAATGGGAGAAGCTGCGGCTGGTTGTCAGCATTGCCGGGGAAGTGTGGCAATAGGAAATTTACCGGATTATGATTACTCAGAAAAAGGAACTGCAGGCTTACCTGGCAGTTCCTTTTTTGTCAGGATAAAGCAGGTTTGGTGCTCACGGGAGCTGCCGGTTTCGGCTGCGCTTATTTTTGTCCGGTAAAATAAAATATATTATTCTCAGAAATTATTGTAATTTTACGAAAAGTATATTACTATAAAGACGTAACAAATGATGCAGGGTATAACTAATGTTAATGGAATGTGGGGCTGGATATGTACACTGTGGACCGGAGGTTATTAATTAAGATCTCCGAGATGTATTATCTGGAGAATAAAAACCAAAATGAAATTGCCGAGCAATTCGGTTTAAACCGGATTACTGTCGGGAAATACTTAAAAAAGGCTTTGGCGGAAGGGCTTGTTAAAATATCCATTGCCAACGACTCTTATGGGGTTTTGGAAAAGGCGCTGGAGAAAAAGTACGGGCTAAAGGAGGTATATATTGTATCCTTTGCTTCCGAACTAGGCTATGCCGGGCTGCAATATATCCAAAGAATTTACAGCCAGGACGATGTTCTTGGTATTTCCTGGGGCAGAACGCTTGGCGCCGTGGCGCAGGCCGCCACGTTGGAGCGGTGCAATCCGGTACAGGCCGATATATTGCCCTTGGGCGGCAGCCTGGAGAATGTAAATGATGAGTATCATGTCAATACGATCATTTATAAAATGGCAACAGCCTTTAAAGCGCGCAGCCATTATTTATATGCTCCTTTCTTCACTAGTTCGGCCGAAGCTAAAGCGGTGTTCATGCAGGACAGCAACTGCCGGAGAATTGCCGCCTTGTGGGAACGGCTTACCATCGCCGTGATTGGTATCGGCTCACCGGCCAGCTCTTCCAACTGGATCTGGTCCGGCTACTTTGGCAATGAATACATGGAGTTGTTGCAGCAGGCCGGAGGGGTCGGCGATATTTGTTCCCGCTATTATGATTTATCCGGCAAGAGAATTGATGAGGCGCTGGAAGACAGAACGATTGCGATTGACATTAACCTGCTTAAGCAAGTCAGGCATTCCATTGGTGTTGCGGCTTCACCGGCCAAGGTGGAGGCAATTTATGGGGCAATCCAGGGGCAATATATCAATGTATTGATCACCGATGAACAAACGGCGCAGTTGTTGTTGGAATTCAAGCCGCTGCAGGGGGACGGCTGATTGACCGACAGGGAAAAGGAAAACTCAGACGGGGGAGATTGGGTTGCAAAACAGTAAAAAAACGCAGCCGACAGTGCTGCCCAGTGATAAAGTTTATAAACTGCTGGAATACACGGAAGTCCTGGTTGAAGGGAAGAAAGAAAATTTTTTAATACGCATAGAAAAGCAGGCGAAAAAGTCTGGTTTTCACCGGTCACCGGGTATAACAGAATAATTGCGGCATCCTCAGGATGCGAAAAAAAGGGCCAGGGGCTGATTCGGGTTTGCTTCTTGATGGTTCTTTTTCTTTTTCCGGGGAAAAGAAGCATTCATATTTCAAATATAATATAAGGAGAGCGATAGCTATGTTGGAAGCATTGAAAAAAGAAGTGGTTGCCATTGCCAGGCAGGCGGAAGCATCGGGTCTTTGCCGGCACAAATCGGGAAATTTCAGTATCCGCGATCAGGAGACCGGCTATGTGGTGGTAACTCCCGCCGCAGTAGACCGGGCAGAATTAACCTATTATGACATCTGTGTGGTTGACTTGAATGCCTGTGTGTTGGAAGCGCCGGAGGGCCGCAAACCGACCAGTGAACTGCTGCTGCATTTGGAGGCTTATAAAAGACGCCCCGATATCGGGGCTGTAGTTCACACTCATTCCCGGTTTGCGACGGCTTTTGCCGTACTCAAAAAGGACATCCCGGCTATTGTGTACGAAGGTGCCGCGTTGGGTGGCGCGGAGGGGATCATCCGGGTGGCTGCTTATGGTCGTCCCGGCACGCCGGCGCTTGCCGCCAGCATCAGCGGTTTGATTCAGTCGGCCGATGCCGTATTGCTGGAAAGCCATGGGGTGCTGACGGTGGATAAAACCGCCAAGGAAGCGCTGTTAAAGGCGCACTATGTGGAAGAAATCGCCGAAATTTATTACCGGGCTTTGCAGATCAATAACGGGAAAGAGCCGACCACCATTGCACCGGAAGAATTCAGGGAGTGGAAATATCCACCGGAAATTACCTTCCGTAAGCAATAGCGGCAGTCACCCAGTCCGCAGAGGGGATAAGGAGATAGCTTGATGAAAAAAAAGATTAAGACACCTTTTTTCTCGGTCAATCCCAAGGGGTATCTGTTCGGAAAAGAGGCGGTCGAACTGGCTGTTGAGGCCGACCGGCTTGCCAAGCAGCATGACATTGATTTATTTTATACGGCTCAGGCTGTCGATTTTCCGGCCATCAATGGGGCTGTGGACAAAATATTTCTGACAGCACAGCATATGGACCCGCTGCTGCCCGGGCGGGGGATGGGGTATATTTTTCCGGCGGCCTTGCAGCATTATAACGTGAAAGCCACTTTCCTCAATCATGCCGAGCATCCGGTGAGTTTGCGGGATTTGGTGAAAACAATGAAACTGGCCGACAGTCTGGACATGTATACCATTGTCTGTGCCGATTCTATTGAGGAAGCGCAGGCCATCGCTCAGCTAAAACCGGATATTCTCATTTGTGAGCCGACAGAGTTAATCGGCACCGGCCAGACCAGCAGTGCCGAGTATATGGAAACCAGCAAGACGGCGGTCAAACAGATCTCGCCGGAAACGCTGGTGTTGCAGGCGGCAGGCATTAGCACAGGCGAAGATGTTTACCGGACGATTATAGCCGGAGCCGACGGTACGGGCGGCACCAGCGGGATTGTCTGCGCCCCGGATAAAATAGCGGTGCTCCGGGAGATGGTAGCGGCGCTTGTGGAAGCCAGAAGCAAATTAGGCGTGTAAGGAGATGGCCAGATGACTGTGTATCATGATGAGCTGATTTTGACCTCCAACGGCCGCCGGGTAACCTATCACCGGATCACCGATCAAGTGAAGGAAATGGTGCGGCAAAGCGGTGTGAAAAACGGCATTTGTGTGGTTGCCAGCCAGCATACCACCTGTTCCGTAATCTTTGAAGAATATATGCATGATGTGAATTTTAATGGTGATGAGCTGCTGCAGGTAGATTTGAATAATATTATGGATACCCTGGTGCCCCGCTGTACGACGGAAGGCCAGTATCACCATCCGGGGCCTAAGCATACTGCCTTTGCGATGGAACTGACTGATCCTGACTACCCACCGGACCCCGGCACACTGCTGAATACCGATGCTCACATCCGTGCTTCGATGTTTGGCGCCAGTGAGACTTTCATTATTCAGGACGGACAGCTTTTAATCGGTACGGTTGGCTATATCTACTTTGTCGACTGGGACCAAAACCGGGTGCGCGACAGACATTGCCGGATTGCCATTCTTGGTGAATAGAAGTTTGCTTAATACAAAAAGTCCCCGCTCGGTTTGACCGAACAGGGACTTTTTGCTGCAAATTGGGGGAGTATTGGTATTTTATTTGCTGGCCTTGCTCTGGCCGGACAGGCTGACCGTATAGGCTGGCCCGGCGCCGCCGGCAGTGGATGTGCTGGAAGTACCGGCGGTGGTACTGCTGCTTTCCTGGGCTTCGATTTCCTGTTCGATGCTTTGCAATTGTTGCTCTAAGACTTTGATCTTAGCGGCATTTTCTTTGGAGTTGGTTTTCTGCAGTTCCTTTATTTGTGCTTCCAGTCTTTCTTTTTGCTGTTCCAAAGCGGATGTGCCGCTACTGCTGCTACTATTACTGCTGCTGTAGGATGACGAGGACCCGATAGCGGAAACATTCATTCCTATTACCTCCCAAAATACTTTTTACCATAATTCTCGCAATTTTTTCTTGGATTTTCCTTGGAATACGCGTGGAGGTATAGTACAAAGTTATATAAAATTTATCACCAGTGGTCTTAGGCTAAAGGCGATGTGTCATCCGGTAAGGCAAGTGTCATGTCATACCAACGGGAACCGCCGTGTGTGGAAGCGGAGAGGCCAGTGCTGGCATAGCCAAAAGATTCATAGTAATGAACTAAATTTTCCTTGCAGGTTAGAATTACTTTTTTTCGCCCGGTTCGCCTGGCCAACTGAATAAAAGACTGCATCAACTGAGCGGCAATGCCCTGTTTCCGGTATGAAGGCAGCACATCCAGGCCGAAAACACTGACATTCGAGCCAGTTGGTATGTGGTGGCATGTGTCCTGAAACATTTCGTCATAAATAACAGGGCTGTTGGTGACACAGCCGTTAATAAAACCAATAATAGCTCCCTTGATTTCAGCAACAAGAAAGTAGTCCGGGAAAACGGCAATTCTTTTTTCAAACGATTCACGTGGGGCTGCTTCAGCCCTAGGAAAACAGATAGCTTCTATTTCCGCTACCTTGTCTACATCTTCCGGGCGAACTTTGCGAATAGTCACTTCTAGCATAGGAACATCCTCCTGAGTTCGTTATGTAACAAAGACATTATAGCATGATTTACATTGTACTGTGAAAGGGCAGTAGTGGGCCGCGCACCCTAAAAAATTTCTGAATTGCTCATTAGAAATATCTTTTGTATACTGTGAAAAAAGTTCAGGATAATAGTTAAAAAATAATTGATTAATCATTTGTTTGGTGATATCATTATGACAAATTAGAAATTGCTGGCTGATCAGTAATCTGAAGGCTGAAACTCTTATCAATAAGATAAGAGTTTCAGTCTTCTTCTTTTTTAGCGTTTTTTCGGACAGAGACTGTGAGTGAGAGGATGTGATCATACATCGCCGTTGTACTAAATGGTAAAAAAATTACTATCAAAAAATTAAGGAGCTGGGAACATGAAAAAAATTGGTCTGATTTTGTTATTCATAGTGAGTTTATTTACGGCGATCTTTGCTGCCGGCTGTGGCAGTCAAACGACAAAGGTTGAAGAGCCGAAGCAACAAACCTTGCTGGAAACAATAAAACAACGGGGAACGATTAAAGTGGGAACCGAAGGAACGTATCCGCCGTTTACTTTTAAGGATGAAAAAGGAGAGCTCCAGGGCTTTGATGTGGAAATTATCAATGAAGTGGCGAAACGGATCGGGGTTAAAGCTGAATTTGTTCCTACCGAGTGGAAAGCAATGTTTGCCGGCCTGGACTCCGAGCGGTTTGATGTAATTGCCAATCAGGTAAGCATTAATCAGGAAAGAACAGCAAAGTATGACTTTTCCTCACCCTATACTGTTTCCGGTGCCCAGGTTGTTGTCAATAAAGAGACGGCCGATATCAAAGGCCTGGAAGACCTTAAGGGCCGCAAGGTAGGCGTAACTCAGGGCAGCAACTGGGATGGAATAGCCAAGAAAGCGGGAGCGGAAGTGCAATACTATAAAGGAGCTAATGAAATATTTGCAGATTTGGCAGCCAAACGTATTGAGGCAACAGTCAATGACAGACTGTTCATTTCGGAATATTTACTTAAAAATCCCAATCAGCAAATTAAAGTGGTAGGTCCAACTTTCGATTCGGCGCAAATGGCATTGGCTTTCCGTAAGGGATCACCGGAGCTTGTTGAAGCGGTAAATAAAGCGCTGGCTGATATTCATGCAGACGGAACCTATCTAAAAATATCCCAGAAATGGTTTGGTGAAGATGTTAGCAAATAGGGAATGGCTGATCGTGTTTGACTCCCTGCCTGTCTTGGTGCAGGGAGCCTTGGTTACCATTCAGATAAGTCTGATTGCCATGACCGGCGCGGTACTGCTTGGCTTAGTAGTGGCCTTGATGAGGATAAGCCGGATTAAAGCGCTTCAACTAATTGCCAAGGTGTATATCTCTTTTTTCCGGGGAACGCCGTTATTGGTGCAACTGTTGATGTTATACTTCGGGTTAACCTCTTTTCATATCATACTTGACCCGGTGCCAGCGGCTGTAATTGGGCTGATATTACATTTTGGCGCCTATATTTCTGAAATTTTCCGGGCAACGATTCTTTCTATCAGCCGGGGACAATGGGAGGCAGCTTTGTCTTTGGGAATGACAAATTCCCAGGTGTTACGCCGGATCATACTGCCCCAGGCGGCGCGAACGGCTATTCCGCCGCTATGGAACTGTCTGATTGATACTTTGAAATCTTCTTCCCTGGCCTCGGTTGTTACTGTGCCGGAATTAACACGGCAGGTGGAGGAACAAAGTTCGGCTCAGTTTGTTTTCATGCCTTATTTTATTACTTTGGCTGTGTTTTACTGGGTCATGGTCATTGTTATGGGATGGGTCCAGGAATGGCTGGAGAAAAAGCTTGAAATACCAGGGGGATCACAATGATTGAGGTTGCCGGTCTATACAAAAATTTTGGTTCGGCCAGCATATTGAAAGATATAAATTTGACAATACGCCAAGGTGAAGTTTGCGCTATTATCGGACCGAGTGGATCAGGCAAGACTACGCTGCTTCGCTGTCTTAACCATCTGGAAACGCCTGATAGGGGACGGATCCGGATCGGGGATTTCGTTCTGGAGACTGGAACAGCGTCCGGTAATGGAGCACTGGTTCGTCAGTTGCGGCAGAAAACGGGTATGGTCTTTCAGCAGTTTAATCTTTTTCCTCATAAAACGGCCCTGGAAAATGTTATGGAAGGACTACTTGTGGTAAAAGGGATACCAAAGCAGCAGGCGGCAACAAAGGGAATGCACTGGCTCACCAAAGTAGGCCTGGCGGAAAAGGCTGCGGCATATCCTGGTCAGCTTTCCGGCGGCCAAAAGCAGCGGGTTGCTATTGCGCGGGCAATGGCTATGGAGCCGGATGTGATTTTGCTGGATGAGCCTACATCGGCGCTGGATCCTGAACTTGTAAGTGAGGTATTGCAAGTGCTTCGGAAGCTGGCTGAAGAAGGAATAACTATGGTCATTGTTACCCATGAAATGAATTTTGCCCGTGAAGTGGCTACCAAAATCGTATTTATGGACGGCGGTAGTATTCTTTGTGAAGGAGCGCCGCAGCGCGTTTTTGCAGCGGATAACAGTAGAATCCAGTCGTTTACAGCTCAGTTTGGTCAGCTGTGAGCGGATCGTCGTCCGGGCTTGCAGGTTTTTTGGGAAGTTTTTTCCGCTTTGTGCATAGTTAGGTAGTATTCATCAGGCAAAACAGGAAGCAAGAAATAAAAGATAGCCCCTGCCGTCTATACAAGTCGGCAGGGGTTATCTTTTTGCATTAACAATATATTACCGAAGAAGTTTTTCCAATACCTTGCCGGTAAGCTTTTCAGTTATTTTTTTCTCGGCTTCCGCGCGGGAGGTCGGCAAGTTGCGTTCCTGCAGTTGTTCCATGACGTTTTGGCTGATTTGTTCGGGATAGAAGGTGCCAAAATCGGTTTTCATCGCCAGATTGCTGACTTCCGCTTCATCTGAGCCATGCTTGACAAAGTTGCCGGTCAGAGTCTGGAAGGACACCCCGTAGGCTTTGCCGCTGGTGATGGTAAAATTGCCCTGCAGCAGGGCGGCAGCCGCATTACCGGTGGCTGTGCCGGTCAGTGACAAGGGGCCATGGACATCTTTGGTGGTAAGCTGGGAGGAGTCCAGACCGCTGCCGGAAATGTTCAGCGAATATTGCTCACTGTCAGGGTAAATATTGCCGCTGGCGCTTACCGTGCCGCCAGTAGTTGCACCTGTGGCGGTAAGCAATTTTAGCTGCTCCTGTGCGTAGGAGAAGGTGCCGTTGATACCGCTGACGGTCATTGTGCCGAACTGCAGACTGTCTAGACTAAAGTTGCCGGAAAATACGGGGGACAGCACGGAACCTGTCACTTTCCCCTGGACCGCTATATTTCCGCCGGCTTGCAGATTGGGCAGCAGGGCTGCCGGGTCACCGGCCGGCAGCTGGATGGTAAAGTCCAGTGCTTGTTCAGCCGTTGGTGGGGTAATTAATTGCCCACTGACGGTTATCGGCTGTCCTTTATACAAGGCTTGGCCATTGGTGAACAGGAGAGACTGTTCCTGTTTGGCGAAATCGGCACTGCCCTGACTTAAGGCCAAAGCTCCTGTAGTATCTACCCCGGAAAAGTGGCCGGCCAAGGTTTTAAGCAGAATGGCGCCGCCCGCCTGCTCGTTGCCGAGCTTGGCGGTTACTTCATCCAGCTTGCCGCCAGTGATTTTAATGGGGGAATCGTCAGCGACCAGTCCCAGCTTGGTTAAGTCCAGACCTTTGGCGGTGACGGTGATTTCCGATACGGCTTCCGTTCCCCAGTGGCCTTCAGCCGTCAGCGCAGCCTGATCAAGCTGACCGGTTGCTGTAAGGCTGGTCTGGCTTGCTGGCGGGAAGTCGAGCTGACCGGATAATTGGTTCACTGTTTTTTCAAACAGGTCGGTCGTTAGATGAAGCTGACCGTTTTCGAACTTTATTTTTCCGCTAAATTTGGCGGATTCGTCTGAAGTGGGTTTTAACAGGTTATCCCAGTTGGAATGATCCTGCTGGTAAGCCAGCCAAATCTCCGGTTCTTCTACCGTAACGCCTGTGATGAGCTGCGGCCCTAGCTGACCTTTTAATAAGTCGCGTAAATTATAACGAATATGTACCCGGT
The DNA here is from genome assembly GCF_900110485.1 of Propionispora vibrioides. NCBI lineage: Bacteria > Bacillati > Bacillota > Negativicutes > Selenomonadales > Sporomusaceae > Propionispora > Propionispora vibrioides. The sequence goes on from NZ_FODY01000009.1 coordinate 141,010, forward strand.
TGATTTTGGCGACCGGATTGCCTGTCGCATTCAACACTTCTACGTCATCGGCCTCTACATAACCCGGAAAGGATAGGGAAATGTTGCCTACCGTGATTTTGCCGTTAATCGATTGATTGGCCTGGGCTAGCAACGACTGCTCCACTGCCTGTCGGATTTTTCCGGAAGCAAGCTGAAAAAGCAGGGTTCCGGTTAAGAAAATGAGAGCCAATACAAGCAGGCTCACCTTTTTCTTGCTCCATTTGGTTCGGAGTGTCACGGGTGTCTGTTGTTGGTGCATAGATCGGTATCCTCCCCATTTTCTTAATTATATATTATACGCTACCAGTGATGGACTGAACAAGAGTGACTTCCTGGCAATAGCCGCCGGGTTGCCAAATCGTGAGAATAGCAAAAGCCGGAAGTGGCAGAAATAGCATGTTTTATTTTTTGTCCGGACAGCGGGATCACTATGCCGGCGGGGTATCCCGGTTGTTTTGTCAGGAGTGGCGGCAATGGCTTTTTGTATATAGCTGGCAGGCCGGTTATGCTTGGTTGGTAAATATTTTATTTTGGCTTAGTACCTTGTGTTACTGAAATAATGATCCTGCAAGCCTTTTTTTGCGAATTATCGTTGCCTTGTTTATGTCCGATAGCTGCGGCTGCGCCGTCTTGCCAAGCAAAAAATCCTTGCACCCTTTTGCTATATTTTAAAGGACGCAAGGGGAGCTGATCATCGGGTGCTTTTCATTGAGGGCAGAGGGTGGTATGATAACGGTATATCCGTATTTACCGAAAGAGTTGCATATAATGTAGGAGAGAAATACACACTTCTAGGTAACCACTGATTAAATGAACCTGTCAGCCTGGCGAGAGATTTTTCCGGCTGGAAAGAAAGCAAAACTGCAGGAATAGTGCCGCTATTTCAAGGTTTTGCTGACGCAGTCAGGCGAAAAAAGATCCGTCAGGACGCGCAATGTGAATTAATCAGTGGTTACCTAGTACCTCATCTGTGTCAACTGTCGCTTTAACACGGATAAGGTACAGCTAAAAGGAAGGAATGATTCTTCATGAAAATTATAGATGCTCACCTTCACTTCTGCCAGGAACCTCACTTTGACCATATAGCGGAATTAGCAGGTCACGAAAATACAAGTGAACATCTTAAGGAACAATATGACCGGTATAACATTATCCGGGGCGTGGTAATGGGCAACCGCAATCTGAATGAAGACGGTCCTGCCTATCCGGATTATCTCAGCTATTGCGTTGGGTTGGACAGCACTTTTTTCCGGCTGGAGGATATCGAGCAGCAGGCCTGTCTGGTGGAACGGCATCTGCAACGGGAAAATTGCGTAGGCATCAAACTGTATCCGGGCTATAACCATTTCTATATTTACGACCCGGTGATTGATCCTTTATATCAACTGGCTATGCAGTATCATAAACCGGTGGCCGTCCATACCGGGCTGACTGCTACCAGCAAAGCGCTGCTCAAATACAGCCATCCTCTGGTAATGGATGAGGCGGCGGTTCGTTATCCCGAAGTGCAGTTTGTCATGTGCCATACCGGCAATCCCTGGCTGGCCGATGCCATTGCCGTCATGGAAAAAAATGAGAACGTGGCCGCTGATCTTTCCGGACTTTTAGAAGGCAAGATTGCCGATATGCCGGCATTTTTTGAACAGAAAAAGGGCTATATTGAGCATTTTAAAATGTGGCTGGAATATCTGGACCAGTATGACCGCCTGCTGTACGGCACAGACTGGCCTTTGGCCAATATCGCCAACTATATCGAATTTGTGGCGCATTTGATACCGGAAAAACATCATGACAAGGTATTTTTTGACAATGCCAACAGGATTTATCAGCTTGGTCTTTGACCGAAAGGACAGACTGGCTGGTGACAAAAGGCAATCTGAAAATCCGGGGAGAATCGAAAGAACTGTCCCGTGCGCCAAGAAGCGCACGGAGTAAAGCGGGTGGAAATCCCGCCAGAGAAGGTCTAGCCAGCCACTCTGTATCCAGCCTTGGGACTGAAGCGGTAACGCCAGGTCTAAGCGTAGGTAGGAAAGGTAGTAGGCCGAAAGCGAAAGCTGAAGATGTAGAATCCCGAAATTCCTAAAGGGAAAGGTCGATGTATGGGACGAGCAGAAGACAATACTGGGCTTAGCGATAAAGGCGAGTTAAGTCTGGCGCCCCGGGATCGAAGGTCTTGGCATGCTACACACCATTACTCCGTGTGAACTTGGGAGACCCTGCCGCTCTCCGAAAGGAGTATGGCC